>JBDTAZ010000122.1:0-9344 GCA_039924325.1 Gemmatimonadaceae bacterium | reverse complement strand
GCCAGCGAAATCCTCCGAAGGATGCTTGCTGTAGTCTACTTCCTTGCCCATGGTGTTGCGTAGTCGTTCTGCGTACTCTGGGCGGCTCCACTTGAGGCTCGCGATGCGACCACTGATGGAGATCGGCTTGAGCGATTCACGTGGCTCGCCCGGTTTGGTGAGGAGATGACGTACGAGCTCGACGGAGTGACACATCATGTCGTTGAGTACGCCGCCGCCCTGCATGTCGCCGCGCCAGAACCACGGCATGTGCGGGCCATTGTGTTCTTCGGCTGCGCGCGCAAGATACGGTCGGCCGGTTGTGGCGGCGCCGCGTGACCAGATGAGTGAGCGCCCCGTTTCGATCTGCGGAGCGAATACCTGGTTCTCGAGGTATCCGTGCATGAGACCGACGCTTTCTACCAGCTCGAAGACCTTGATCGCCTCGGCGACATTTCGCGCGAGCGGTTTTTCGCATGCAATTGCCTTGAGCGTTCCCTTCCCGCTTCGAATCGCATCGACAATCTCCTGGACATTCTCGACGCGCGCGAAGTTGGGACCGAGCAGCCAGATGGCGTCGATCGCCGGGTCGGCGACCATGTCGGCGATGGAATCGTATGCGCGCGCGTTGCCGACGTTCAATGAGCGAGCGAGGGCAGCAGTCGCGACTGCGTTGTCGTGGTGCGGGCTCCAGACACCGAGGACATCGGCATCGCGCACGCTGACGAAAGACTGGAGGTGAAACTTCGCAATGAAGCCACTCCCGATGAAGCCGATGCCGAGTCTGTTATCGCTCATGTTGTTTCCTGGAACCAAAGTCCGTCATTCCCGCGGAAGCGGGAATCCATTTTCCTGATCGCATCCTGAGTAAACATGGATCCCCGCTTTCGCGGGGATGACACGTGGTGAGCCGCGGGGATGACGGCTTCCATTTCAACTATCGTAGCTGACACCAAGTTGCTCCAGCGCTTCGGTAGGGCAGCCGTTCCAACCGGGATTGAAGACGTTTCCGATGTAGCGTACGTCCTTCCATCCCATGGCTGATGAAAAGAATCCGGATGCAGTCATGTCGCGGAAGCTGTTGAAGAACTGAACTCCATGACTTAATTCTGGTTTCGCCTTGTCAGGCCAGGAAATGTCGTCGAGAAGTTGTTTGCGTTGAGCTTCGGTGCACTTGATGAAGTTTGCGTTGAACCTGTTGCGGCATTCCGTGTCCAGCCATGCGAGGCCGCCGTGCATCTCGACCTGGTTTCGCTCCGATGCGAGGTTGAGATTGTAGTCCATGAACTCCGGTACGCGAGCATCGGTGGCGCTTCCGGAGCGCTCATCGCGAGGAATGATCATGTCCACCAGGACGCGGACTGTCGCATCTTCGTGCGCGGTAAAAAACTTGCGCGTTGCGGGCGCAGGATCCGCATCATCCTGTTGCAGTAGATGCTTGCCGCGCTCGAGTGCTTCTGGGCTCCAGTGCATTGCACCGGTCAGCGGTACCGCGCCGAGCAGTTTGAGCGCGTCTCGGCGGCTGATTCCCTTTTTATTGTCGTCGCTCATAGTGCACCCTGCTTGCGTTGATCTGCGATGTAAGTGGCGGTGCGCATTGAAAGCGCGAGGATGGTCCAGGTTGGATTCTTGTCAGCCTGCGAGACGAACGGGCCGCCGTCAGCGATGAAGAGATTCTTTACGTCGTGCGCCTGACAGTTCTTGTTGACCACTGATTTGGACGGATCGTTGCCCATTCGCGTCGCGCCGAGCTCGTGGATGATGCTGCCGCCAGTAGCTAGTCCGTAACCCTGTTCCTTGCCGGGTACGTGACCCTGAACCTCGCCACCCATCTCGGTGATGATCGAATGGAAGGTATCGATCATGTGCTTGGCCTGATTGTATTCGTAGTCGCTCCATTTCCAATGGAACTTCAGTACTGGAATTCCAAACTTGTCGACGACCTTGGGGTCAAGCTCGCAATAGCAATCATCGTTCGGGATCATCTCACCGCGGCCGGCAAAGCCGACGCCCGATCCGAAGTAGCGACGATAGTCTTCCTTGAGCGACTTACCGTAACCACCAGCATTCGGGTAGCGCTGGATGTCACCCATGAAACCGTACGACGGCGGCTCGAAGCCACCACCCACTTCAATATGGTAGCCGCGTGGGAAGTCGAGCTTCTTGTTGTCCTTGGTCCACGGCATGTAGATGTGGTTACCGCCGGAACCGTCTTCGTTGTGCGGAACTCGCGCGACCATCTTGGGGATGAATCCACTTAGCCCGGCACCGGTTGTGTCGGTGATGTACTTGCCGGTGATTCCGCTTGAATTTGCGAGCCCTTGCGGGAACATCGTGGATTTGGAATTGAGCAGTAGTCGCGCGGATTCGAAGGCGCTCGCCGCCAGCACGACAACTCTGGCTTTTATGTGTTGATCGGTTCCGTCGCTCTTCTGGATGTAAGTGACCCCCGTCGCTTTACCGCTCTTGTCGACCGTTACTTCGCGCGCCATCGCGTTTGTAATGAGCGTGAGCCTACCCGTCTTGAGTGCGGGAGCAATCAGCACTCCCGGGCTCGAGAAATTGGAATTAGTCGTGCACCCGCGACCGCACTGGCCGCAGTAATGGCAGGCCATGCGTCCGTTCAGGGGCTTGGTGAGGATAGAGAGACGGCCCGGAATACAGGTGATATCCAGCTTCTTGCACGCGTCCTTGATCATGAGCTCGTAGCAACGAGGCCGTGGTGCGGGCTGAAAGAATCCGTCCGGATTGTTGTACAGACCTTCGTTGCTCCCGAACACGCCTATGAGCTTGTCGACTTCGTCATAGTACGGCTTGATGTCATCGTAACTGATCGGCCAGTCGTCGCCGAGTCCGTCTATGGACTTGCCGCGGAAATCGTTGGGACCGAAGCGGAGGGAGATGCGGCCCCAGTGGTTGGTACGTCCGCCGAGCATTCGGGCGCGCCACCAGTCGAACTGCGTGCCGGGTGCGGTGGTGTACGGTTCACCCTCGATATCCCAGCCGCCGATGCAGCCATCGAACTCCCCGAACGGTTTCTCACGTGAGCCGGCGCCACGTCGCATGGACGCGTAGGCCGGCACGAGCATCTTGGAGTCCTTGGTGCTGTACCATTCGGGGCCGGCCTCGATCAATGCGACGTTGGCACCGGCTTTGGTCAGGACGTAGGCTGCCATGCCTCCGCCAGCACCGGAACCTACAATGCAGACGTCGTACTCTGGCCGCTGCGAAATTTCTGCCATCCATTCCTCCAACCGGAAATCGTGCGAGATTCTAGAATGCGATAGTGTTCGCGCGCGAAGATAGTGCGCGGCCCGTGACGTCGCAACGCTTGATGGCGGTTTGCCACTGGCGTGGAGCGGGCGATCGAGCGAAGCTTCCAATGTCCACACCCGACAAATCAGATACTGCAAACATGTCAGTCGATATAGCGAAGGAATTCCCCTGGAGTGGTCAGGACCTGATTTACCTTAACGCCGCCGCGACTGGCCCGGTGCCCGCTCGAACAGCGGCAGAGCTGGCTCGATGGACGCGGCTTCGCGTAGAACCGTGGAATATCGCGCTGAATGAACAGCTGGAGACGCTGGCGACGGCCAGGAAGCTGTGCGCCGGTTTGGTTGGTGCAGACGCGGGGGAAATCGCTCTCATTCCGAACACCAGCACCGGTATCAACATCGCTGCGCAGATCCTGCCCATGGAAAGGGACAAGGTCATAGTCGGCTACGACGGCGAGTTTCCGGCGAATGTATATCCGTGGATGGCGATGGCCAGGCGGGGAGAGGCGCGTTTTGAGCAACTGGCACTACTGCCGAACGGTTTGCCGGACTGGGAGGCCCTTCCGGAGCGGTTGAATCGAGGTGATGTAGGAATCGTCGCTATATCGTGGGTGTCGTTTGTATCCGGCGATCGCGCCAATCTCGAAACAATCGGCGCGATGTGTCGTGAGCGCGGAATCTGGTTTGTCGTAGATGCGATTCAGGGAGTTGGAACAACACCGCTCGACGTTCATAAGTGCAAGATCGATATCCTCTCGTGCGGCGCGCAAAAGTGGCTGCTTTCGCCGTGGGGTTCCGGTTTCTGCTATGTGCGTCAGGATCTCGTGCAGAATCTGGAGCCACGTACCATAGGTTGGCTGGCGGTGCAAGGATCCGAAGATTTTTCGCACATGCTTGAATACGACCTCACTTATACCGACGATGCGCGCAAGTTCGAGGTCGCGACGATTCCGTACCAGGATATGGCTGGAATGGTTTCGAGTCTCGAGTTATTCGACGACATCGGCCCCGAAGTAATTTCGGCGAAAATTCACTCCCTCGTGAATAATCTCGTCTCGGGAATCGCAAATATCAGTACGCTCAAGCTCGTCACACCGGTCGATCCGGCGAGGCGGGCCGGAATTGTTTCATTCAAGGTTGACGATGTTGATGCTGTATCAAAGCGGCTCGACACCAATGGTGTGTCGCATTCGGTTCGGGCTGGCGGGGTGCTTCGCATAGCGCCGCACATCTACAACACAGATCAGGAGATGGATCGCGTGCTGGCGCTACTGGATGGCTGATCCTGTCATGAGCGGGTCTGGAGCAGATCACTCGGCGCCAAAAATCGGCGCATTCGACGCGACGA
Organism: Gemmatimonadaceae bacterium; assembly: GCA_039924325.1. Classification (GTDB taxonomy): domain Bacteria; phylum Gemmatimonadota; class Gemmatimonadetes; order Gemmatimonadales; family Gemmatimonadaceae; genus Fen-1247. The sequence goes on along the minus strand of JBDTAZ010000122.1, from coordinate 4,742 downwards.
TGCTCGTGATGGGCGGGATAGTAGGAGCGGGGATCTTCAGCAATCCGTCGGTGGTTGCGAAGATGGTACACAGCGGATTGTTGATGATGGTTGTGTGGGCGATCGGCGGCGCGATTGCGCTCGCGGGCGCATTCGTCTATGCGGAACTCGCAGCCCGGCATCCCGCGCCTGGTGGACACTACGCGTACATGCGAGACGCATTTCATCCTGCGATCGCGTTCATGTTCGGCTGGGCCATACTGCTGGTAGTGCAGACAGGCGGAATAGCAGCCGTATCCGTGATCTTCGCGCGTTATTTCCTTGCCGTCGTGCCCTTGCATCTCTCGGAAACAACCGTTGCTGTACTCGCCCTTGCGTTGCTTACCGGCATCAACTGCGCGAACCTGAAAGCAGGCAACAGAACGCAGAGTTTATTCATGGTACTCAAGGTGGTCGCGTTGGTCGCAATCATCGGGTGCGGAGTCGCGATCATGGCGCACGGATCGGGTTCGAAGACGATGGAAGGTACGCCGCCAGAGCATCCATGGCGCGCGCTTGCAGCGGCGTTCACACCCGTGATGTTTGCGTATGGTGGATGGCAGACCGCAAGCTTCGCGGCCGGTGACATGCGCGATCCTGCACGCGATCTGCCGCGCGCAATGCTCTACGGTGTGCTTGGGGTCGTTGCGTTGTATCTCGCAGTGAACGCTTCGTTTCTGCTTGCACTCGGTGCGGATGGACTCGCAACCACAGTGACGCCAGCCGCAGCGGTAGTCGATCGTGTATCGAGCAGCATGCACATCGGGGCGGAAGCGATCGCGGCGTGCATTGCGCTCTCGACGTTCGGATTCCTGAGCCAGGGGATGTTTGCGACACCGCGCGTATATCAGGCGATGGCCGCGGATGGATTGTTCTTCAAAGCGATCGCACGAATCTCTCCGAGGTCACACACACCGGTCACTGCAATCGCGCTGCAGGGGACGCTGTGCGCAATTGTCGCCGCGTCTGGAAGTTACGAATCGATCATGAGTTACGTCACTTCCGTGGATTTCATCTTTTACGGATTGGCTGCGCTTGCGTTATTCGTGTTCCGAGCGCGAGACAGGAACCGTACGGGGATTGTCGGATACACGGTTCCAGGGCACCCGTGGACTACCGGTTTCTTCATGATTGCGAGCTGGATAGTCGTCGGCACGACGGTATACAGCGACCCCAAGCACAGCCTGATAGGCATCGCCCTGCTATCGCTCGGCGTGCCCACATACTTCATCTGGATGCGACTGAAGTCGAAGCAGCTGTGAACTAGTCGATGACGTTGGCCGGGTAGCGATCGTCAGGATCATATAGGTATGCGCACCTTTCCAATTCGGCCCCTCATGATCGCATCCGTGCTCCTCGCCATTGGCTGTAGTGGCGCGAGCACGGTGGCGACCGCCCCACCGCCGGGCGATACGACGAGCAGCAACCCTCCGCAGCCGTCAGGCGGCGCGCTTGGCAATAAACTCGTGTTTCCGGCGGATAACCCATGGAACCGGGATGTATCCGGCGATCCTGTGGACCCTGGCTCGACCGCAATGGTCGCTTCGTGCGGAGCGACCGCAGCGGTGCACCCGGACTTTGGGACGGTCTATAACGGCGCGCCGAACGGGATTCCGTATCTCGTAGTCCATTCCGGCCAGCAGAAATTCCCAGCAACCTTCGACTACGCCGATGAGAGCGATCCGGGACCGTATCCGATTCCACTGGACGCGCCGATCGAGGGAGGCCCAGCATCGACCGGCGATCGACATGTAATCGTTGTGGATGTGGATGCGTGGAAGCTTTACGAGCTCTACGATGCGCACCCCGGTAGCGCTTCGTGGACAGCGGGTTCCGGCGCGGTTTTCGATCTGAGCTCGGATGCGCTTCGTCCGGCAGGGTGGACATCCGCTGATGCGGCTGGGCTGCCGATCTTTCCGGGGCTGGTCCGCTACGACGAAGTCGTCGCAGGAGCGATCAACCACGCCCTCCGAGTAACCTGCCCACACACGCGAAAGGGCTACGTCTCACCGGCTCGACATCAGGCTGGGAGTGGAACCGATCCGTCGCTGCCGCCCATGGGCGCGCGGTTCCGCCTCAAGGCATCGGTAGACATCTCCGGCTATTCACCGCAGCTGCAGGTCATTCTTAAGGCACTGAAGAAGTACGGAATGTTCCTGGCGGACAACGGCTCGGCATTCTACCTGAGCGGCGCGCCAGACTCACGCTGGAACGACGACGACTTGCACAATCTTTCGAAGCTGCATGGGAGCGACTTTGAAATAGTCCAGATGGGGACTGTCTCCGGGCCGTAGTCCGGAAACAGCGCCATCACCGCGCCGAGATTTCCTGCAGCGCGGTTTTCGCACGCGGATCGTCCGTCCGTGCAAGCGATGCAATCGCGCGACGTCGTAGTGCGTAATCGGAATCCGTCTTGGCGATCGAGATGAGTTTATCCACCGACGCGCGGTCCTTGGTCTGAGCGTATATCTCGATCAGCGTGCTCTTGAGAGTCGCGTCATCCATGGTGTCGTACAACTCGAGCAGCTGCGTACTACCAGCCGTTCCGCGTGAGGCAAGCTGAATGGCACGCCGGCGAATTTCAGGAGTCTCGTTGGCATTGCGCGCGACACCCAGCAGCCACTGCGTATCGGTAGATGTACCGCGCTGAGCCATTGTTTCCAGAATCGCCTCTCTCGCCTTTGCGCTGGATGTTGAAGCGAACGTGCTGCGGAGAAGCGAAATGTCCGCTCCCGTCGCCTGAGGACCAGCGAGAGCACGAATCGTTTCGACCAGCATTGCGTCCGGCAATTCCGTATTGGCGAGTTCCTTGCGCAGGAACGTGCGCGCACGTGGATCCTCTGACTGAGAAATTGCGCGGAGACTTTCCTGTCCGATCCAGGTCGACGAATTATCCGTTGCAAGGCGCATGAGCGCTGGCACACCGGTACCGTGCCCGACGCGCGCAAGCAGGCCGAGCGCGGTGCGACGAAGTGCCTGCGTTTCGTTGTCGTTGCGCGCTATGGAAAGCAGCAAATCGGTGGCAGTCGCCGTACGCGCATCGGTATTCGCATCGTCGTCGCGGGCGAGCCACGAAAGCGCCGTGCGACGAATATCTATCGGACGATTCTGATCCCGTGCTATGGCAATGAGTGATGGCGCGATGTCCGCTCCATCCGCAAGGCCGGCCGGCAGAATCGCCGCGCGAGCTGCGCTCCCATCGGTTTTCGTCGCAATCGCCATCAGGAAATCGGCGGCCTCGCGTCCAGACACAGTTCCGATGTCCGTCGCGCCATCGGCAGGATGCAGAGGGCCGGCAACCGTCTCGATGTTCGTGATGATACCTTCAGCGCGATCGAGAACAACGCGCACAGGACCCGGGGCACACGGTTGTGCGGATATTCCATTCACAATGGTCACGCTTCCGTGATACGACGATCCACTACCACTTGAAAGGAACGACAGCCCATCGCCACATACGCCAGCTCTCGGCGCGAACTCGAACTGCACTTTGGAGGTCGGCGCCGAATTGACGCGTGACGCTAGAGACTGTGCGAACACCGGGCCTGGCGAGGCTGCGCAAGCGACGATGGTAACGGCTCCCGCGACATACGAAAGCATCTGATGTTTTGTCATTTGTCCAGGATATCCATAAGCAGTTGTTTCGCGCGCGGGTCCTTTCTTGTCGCAAGCGCATCGATCGCGCGACGACGCAGGGATGGATCAGTGCTATTGCGCGCGATGCTTACCAGTTTGTCGGACGCTTCCGGTTCGGGTCGTTGCTGTAGCAATGACACGATTTCCAGCCGCGTGGATCGGTCAGAGGCAGCATCGTAAATGCTGGATAGGTTGGCGACAGTGAGATCCGACTTCCCGGCGTAATGCAGCGCAGTAACGCGCACGTCACTGGGAAGGTCCGAACGGTTCATGAGGTTCTTTATTGCCGCACGTGCCGCGGGCGAATCCTGCGCCGCGAGCGACCGTACAGCAATCCGCTGGAGAGCGGGATTCCTGGACGAAGTAGCGATATCCGTGAGCGCGCTTGTAGCACTCGCATCGGATGACCGACTCAATCCGCGAACCGCCTCGGCCTGTACCTCAAGTGACGGATCGTTACGCGCCGTATTGATGAGCAAGGCAGTGGTACTTGCATCGGTGCTTCTCGCAGCGAGCGTGATGGCGCCGCGGCGAAGCGGGACTGAGCAGCTATCTCTCCGCGCAAGCACCTTGGTGATCGCCGGCTCCGCATTCCTGGGATCCATCTGAACGAGAGCATTAAGAGCCTCGACTCGCAGTTCCGCGTCTTCGTCGTCACACGAAGACCCACCTGAACCAGCGGCGCTCGCGATCTGCGCCGCGGCCGCCGCGTCGCCGCGGGCGGCCAGCGTGCTGCGGATACGCATGGCGAGAATTGCGGATTCGTTGTCTCGGGACTGAGTCAACCACGTCCGCTGCATCTGCGCGGCCGTGGCCATCGCCTCGGCCGCGTTCCTGTCCGCCTCCGCAGTGGCCTGCAACGTGCCCGCACCGGTCAAATTGGAAGACGCGCCTTGGGCTCGCGGAGCTGACACCGAGTTGGTCATGGTGGTCGTAAGCTCGCTCATCCCACGCATGTTTCGTCGAGATGGAGGAGCCGAATCAAGCGCCGCGAGGGCTTCGTGCAGGTCGGCCGTGTCACCGATGCGATAGAGTGCGAAGGCGCGCCAGTAAATTGCATCCGATCGATATTGCGATGTCGGAAACTG
>JBDTAZ010000121.1:0-8724 GCA_039924325.1 Gemmatimonadaceae bacterium | reverse complement strand
GACCGTCAAAAGCCAGCCATAAATAGGGGCCGGAACCCTGAGTCAGCACCGACGGAGTGCCTGATTTTCGGTCGGTGCTGAATTTGGCTGGATTCAGCATCATTTGGCCGGGAAACGCATATCGGGCGCAAAATGCGAACACTACCTTACAAGCGGGAACCAAACCTTGTGAGGGTGCACCATGTGGTGTTCGCGCGCCCGTCGCCAATGGGCTTGAAGTGAGATACGCCGTCCTTCTGTCGCCGCAGGCAATTGCACGGGTTCATACCGTGCTAGCCGAAAACGGTACAATCGACGTGCTACTCGACACGCGAGCACTGTTGGCCGAGTTGGTGTCTCCTCGCGATGAGGGCATCATACTCGACCCAGCGCTGCTGTCTCCGTCGACCGCCGAGACACTTGCTTCGAGCATCGTCGAATACCCCCGCGCACTAATTGCTTATAGCTCGGTAACAACCGCCGCTCTGGAAAGTGCGGTCATCCTGGCGCAGCGCACCTCCGCACGTTTCGTCTTTCGCGGGACGCCGAATGAGCGCTCGGCGTTGGAGCAGGCTTTGCTACTACTCCCCGACATCAATCTCGGGAACGAGCTGCTGACTCTTCTCGCGCGTAACCTCGAGCTGCTACCATCAGGTCTCAGTCGGCGCCTGACAACGATGTTTCGCAATGGCGACGGACCCATCACCCCTGATTCGCTGGCCGCAGCAACTGCAGTTGCACGCCGTTCACTCGACAGAAACCTCTCTGCGGCCGGCTTTACGTCCGCCCGACGCGTCATCGAAGCCGTCCGCGTGGCCTCCGCATTCCGCGCAATCACAACATCTCGTACACCGTTGGGTCACATCGCAATGGTGCTCGGATACAAATCGAAACGCACTCTGGATACGCAACTCAAACTTCTGCTTGATACTACGAGCAGCAAGTTGCGCAGCGAACCGTTAGTAAGCTCTGAAGCGGCGAGACGGTTGATGATTCAACTGACTACACGCGAGGCTGGCAAGCAGCCGCACTCCGATCAAATACCGCGGAACGTTTCCGCGGGCAAGCGAACGTTGAAACTGGTGGTTGAGGATAACCCTAACGTGGACGCGCGCCGCAGCGCGTCCGCCGAGAAGTAGCTACTAATGAATATTGTGGCGTTTCTCGATCACCTGGCCAACGCTCGGTCGGATGCAGCTTTTGTGCGGACTGCGGCTGGTCTCGCCTCGCTTCAGGTTTACGACAGCGTCCGGACGCATGGCTTCGACCCTTTCGTCCACGAAGAGATTCTGACTCGTGTTGCGGCGGATATCGCGTCGATCACCGTTGAATCCAGCGTGCGCGTAGCTCTGGACTCTGTAGCACAGGCGTTGCCATTCTGGGACGCCGAAGGCACGATTCGCATCGGACACAGAGCGGTATTCACAGCGCTACTGAACTACGGACAGGCACTTGGGGATGAGGGCGAGTGGGCACTTGCCGAGAATGTGTACGCGGGAGTCGGAATGGACGCCGAGCTCGACGGCGAGACGTGGCTTGCAGCGGAGGCTCGTCTTCTTATGGGCCGTGCTTCTAGAATGTGCGCCGACTGGCAAACTTCGCAGGTGGCATATCGGCGGGCATACGAACTTGGCACGGACGCCGGAGACATCGCAATCGCGTTGCGCGCTCAGATCGGAGAGGCGAACAACCTCTGGATGCGTGGCGACTTTCCGGCCGCTAAACGACTTCTCGCGAGGACCGCACACCGCGCCAGGCAATCGTGTCCAAACATCGTCCCTCGTGTCACTCTTGCGATAGCTGGATTGGCGAATGCGGCTGGGGAGTATGAGCGCGCGATTGGTCTGACGTTCGATCTCTTGCAGACCGTGGCCCGCGAGGACGAGGTTAGGTATCAGGCGCTCGTCGATCTCGCGGCATATCTCGTGGATTATGGCCTCCCCTCGGTGGCAGCGGAGGCACTCCGGGTGGTCGAAGGAACCGCTCCAGAACCGCGAGTGCGACGACATGCGCAATTGAATCGCTTCTTTCTCGCGGCACGCCACGATACGGAGCTGCAATTCACTGCATCGCGTGTCGCACTCGCGGAACAAATCCTATCGCCTCGGCAGCAAACTCAATTCGCGCTCTTCGCAGCGCAGGGCTACCGACGCTTCGATCGCCTCGACTCTGCGTTTGCCTCCGCGGCGGACGCGATTGCTCTCGCGAAGCAGTACGAATTCTTTCAGTTGATGTTCGAGGCGGAAACGGAGCTTCACACAGTCGAGGCCGCCAAGACCGCCGATGTCATTCCGGTGATTCTCGTCGCCGTGCCTCCCACTAGGGAGCGCATAGGAAAAACACTTTACAGATCGACGACCGGAGCGAGACCGTCGCCGCGTATGCGGCGCGTCGCGGAGTCGCTTGAAGACATGGTTCGTCAGCTCGCCACAGTGGATGGCGCGTGAATTTGATCGACGCGGTGAACATGCACGAAATGGTGCGTTCGCCCTGATGCATGAGATGCATGGCGACACATGAGGACACTCGCGATGCTGCGAAAGCCCTTTCGTATTCGCGCGCGATCAGCGGTTGCTCCGCCCGACTATGTCGCGATGCGATCAGGACCCATGGACTTCATCGACGCAGTTACGCGAAGATCTTCCGATGTCGCCCTCGTTGACCCAACACTCGCAGAACGCGACTGCGAAATATCTGAATCGTTATCGCGCGCGCACCTCGGTACAGTTCTCTACATCCAGCTCACCCCGGAATACGCACAGGCCGCCGTGGGCATGATCCGCGAAGTCGGATCGGGAGAAGTCGTGACGTACGGATATAACGATGATCCGACAACATTCGCGGGAATACTGCGTCGACAGTCGCGCGTCAACCGCGGACAGCTGTTGCTCCGCGCGCTAGCTTCACAGATCGCGAACCTGCCCGCCGAAGTAAGAGCGGGCGTAGTCAGCATGAGCGAATACGGAGACCGCATCGATTCGGTCGATCGCCTCGCCAGCGTCTGCGGTGTCACCCGATCCACTCTCTGGCGCCACCTGAGAAGTGCAGGCATCTCTTCCGCATGGGGCTTCGTCACCGGAATTACAATGGTCCGCAATTACGACGCACTCGTTGACCCAAACAGCGGCCTGCTCACGATCGCGCGTGCCGTTGGAGTCAGCTCCGCGCGCGCACTGCAGCACAGGTGCGTCGCAGTCGTCGGTCTTACTCTCGATGAGATCCGAAAGCCGATCCCAATCGAGGAACTCGCGCACCATATCGCGGAAGTCCTGACCGCACCCGAGGCTGAAGCGGAATCCACTACCTCTGAAGAGTCAGTACTGGTTCAGTCAGTGTAGGTGACGCTGCCGTCCGGCAAACTGTCATCCCGCCCAGGTATCTGTCATCCCGGCGAAGGCCGGGATCCATGGACGAGTCTACAAGCCGCTGACCAAGGTCGCGCGGAGTAACCGAAATTCGTTCATCACCGCGAACTCGTGAGTCAATTGTACTTGCACGGCGCGTTTCAGAAGCGGACAGAACAGAGTCAGTCACGCGGGTATCATACTGATACCGCAGACTCATCCTCGTCCTGGATCCCGGCCTTCGCCGGGATGACAACTCTCGACGTGCACAGCGCGTCTGTGGATGGATCCCGGCCTTCGCCGGGATGACCGCTCAGATCCGAGACTTACGCAGTCTGCTTGATTGGCAAATGCACTCTCGCCTCACACCCACGGCCGTCGAGCAGCGTTAAACTCCCGCCGTGCGCTTCAGCTATCTGCCGGCTGAGCACCAATCCAATTCCCGATCCGCCGGGCTTGGTCGTGAAGAACGGCACAAACAGATTCGTAGTCTCCGGCAAACCGTATCCCTCGTCGCGAACAGAGACATCCAGATACGAACCGTCGCTGGTCCAGGTTATCGACACGCCACCACCGGTCTCCAGCGACGCATCGGCGGCATTTCGGACGATGTTGATCAGCAGCTGATCGAGCTGGTCGGTATCCGCATCTATAACAATCGCTGGCCCCCGCTCCACGCTCACCTTGAGACGAGTCTCCATCCTGGCAACTCGGCCGATCCAATCAGTCACCGCCACCGGCGCCAGCGTCGGGGCAGGCATGCGCGCGAGAAGTGTGTACGATGCCATGAACCGCGCAAGCGACGCCGACCGCCCACCGATGACTTCGAGTCCGCGATCCAGATCTTCCTGCCAGTCATCCGGTCGCGGTTCCCGCTTCACATGCTCGCGCAGCGTTTCGGATAGCGACTGAATCGGTGCGAGTGAGTTGTTGATCTCGTGCCCAAGAACCCGCAGCAGTCGCTGCCATGCCAGTCGCTCTTCTTCACGCAGCGCTCGCCGAAGATCTGCGAGCACCACCAACTGATGCGGTCGTCCGCCCTGCCGAAAGGTCGTCCGTCGGAGCTGCCACTTGCTTACACCAGGTAGAAACTCGCGCTCGACCGCCCGTTCGAAGTCTCCAGTCAGGCACTCCGCAAGGTCGAGCGCCGAGGCCGTCTTGCCGATCGCGCGCTCCGACGGCTGACCAATGAGTCGCTCAGCTGCACGATTGATCAGTCGCAGCACGGTGTCCTCGTCAAATACGAACACGGCGACATTGATCTCGCGCATCACCGCTCGAGCGAGCGCCGATGCGTCGAGCGCGGTAAGTCGCTGGTCGTGCAGTATGCTGCCAAGTCGGTTGAATTCGAGCAGCGCGAGCCCGAGCGCATCGCTCGTGCTCGCACCACGCGCGCGCACCGAAAAATCTCCTTCACGCAACGCCGCGGCGAGATTGGATAGTGTTCGCAACGGATGCACGACGTACGCACGCAGCATCATTGCAAGCAGCGCCCAAGCAACGACCACGCCCGCCGTGAGTGCCACGCGCGTTACAAGCGCAAGCGAGCCGGTCCACAACAATACGAATGCGAGTACCACACTCGGTGCCGCCACCGCGATCGCCAACAACAGAACTCGGCGCTCAAAGTGTACAGCGCCGCGCTCCGATCCGATCAGCTTCCCGTCAGAGGCCATGCGCCGACATGCGCCGGTACAACGCACTGCGGCTCAACCCAAGCGCCTTCGCAGCATGACTCACGTTGCCATCATACCGGGCGAGTGCTTTCTGAATGAGCGTACGCTCAGCCTCGTTCAACGTCAGTTCTTCCAATCGTTGCCCAGTCGATGACCCGCGATCGCTCAGCGCGAGATCCGTCGAGCGCACCGTGTCTCCGCTCGCGAGAAGAACCGCGCGCTCGATTGTATGCTCCAGTTCACGGATGTTACCCGGCCACGAGTGCTCCATTAAAGCCTGCATGGCCGACTGATCAAAACCGCTCAGCTTCTTGTCGTAACGCGCGGACTGACGATTGAGGAAATGCGCGGCGAGCGCCGGAATATCCTCTCTGCGTTCGCGCAACGGTGGCAATTTCAGTTCTATGGTATTGAGACGGAACAGCAAATCCTCGCGGAATCGCCCAGCGGCGACTTCCTCATGCGGATCGACATTCGTCGCCGATATGACGCGCGCATCGATTGTCCTCGGACGTGAGGATCCCACCCGCTCGACCTCGCGAGTCTGCAGAACGCGCAACAGTTTGGATTGCAGATTCAACGGGACGTTCGCGATCTCGTCGAGAAACAGCGTTCCGCCATCGGCAAGCTCGAAGCGTCCCGCCCGATCCGACTTTGCATCTGTAAACGAACCTTTCACATGACCGAACAGCTCGCTCTCGAATACCCCGTCCGACAACCCGCCCATGTTCACCGCTACAAACGCGGACCGACCGCGAGGCGACGCTGCATGCAACCATCGCGCAACAACCTCCTTGCCTGTGCCATGCTCGCCGGTGATCAGTACGTTCGCGTCCGAGGGCGCCACTCGTTCCATCATGTCGAGCACCGGGCGCATGCGCGCGGATGATGCTATCAGATCCGGCATCCCCGAACGCTTCAACGCACGATTCTCCCGCTCGAGCTGGCGACCGGCACGAACGGCGCGGCCAAGTTCCACCTGGGTTTTGATGGTCGTGAGCAGACGCGTATTGTCCCACGGCTTCTCGATGTAGTCCGACGCGCCCTGCCGGATCGCTTCTACAGCGCCATCAACGCTGCCCCACGCGGTCATGACGATGACGGGAAGCGCATCATCCAGCTCCCGTATCCTCGGCACTGCATTGAGTCCCTCTCGCCCCGACGTCGTATCGCGCGTGTAGTTGAGGTCCATCACCACGGCATCAAGCGGCTGACTCTCCACGGCAGACAGAATACCCGCCACAGAAAGCGCCGTCTCGATCTGAAAACCGGCGCCCTTCAGCAAGAGCCGAAGCGCCTCGATTATGTCCGGTTGATCGTCTGCGATGAGAATCGTGGGCATCGTGTATAGAGTAAGCTTACCTGAAATTAGGTATTCCCGTCAGCCTGATGTCTCAAGAACGATCCGCCTCACCGCAGCGGCCGCCCCACGGCGCTCTCCAGCGCCGCGAACGCCTTGTGGTAATTGTATACGGCGTTGATTCGGTCCGTCTCCGCCTGCGCGTAGGCTGCCCTCGATGTTGTAAGATCGACAAACGTCGCGAGACCCACGCCGTATTCATTCTGTACGAAGTCGAGCTCCGTTCGAGCTTTCGCCGAGTTTTCCTGCTGCAGTGCGACAGTTTGCTGCGCCGTCTGGAGCGTCAGATACGCGGCTTTGATGTCCGCATTCAACGCCAACTCGCTCGACTTCTCCTTGTAATGCGCATCCTCTCGTGCTACCTGCGCCTCCTGAACTCGCTGCTCCCTACCGAAGCCGTCGAAGATCGGAAGCGTTATCTGGGCGGAAACGCTGGCCGGCGCGCGTGTGAACGAAAATGGGAACTGCGAGTTCTGTGATCTTAGCAGCGCCGCATCTGCATCGGTGAACTGGATCGAACTGCACTGTGAAAGTGTATTCGACAAACCCACCGCCTGCCGTACTTCCTGCGTTGCGATGCAACTCGACCGTGCACTGGCAGTGCTGACCTGCGCCTGTCCGACGAGAAAATTCGGATCGCGATACTGGTATGTGTAACCGCCAATCCCAGTGCTCAACGTAAGCGTTGGCGTATACTCGGTCTTCTCCTTGGCAGCAGTCAGGTCGGCAACGCTCTCGCGAGCCCTGAGTGCAACGACACCAGGGTTCTGACGGCGTGCCAGTGTGAGAATGGTGTCCAGCGATGGCAATGGATCACCAACTTTCAGGTCGCTGACGAGCGTCGTATTCTGCGGCTCCTCAATCCCCATTTGCTGAAACAGCCGCAGCTTGTCGATTTCGTTCTGATTGCGCGCCTGAAGCAGTGCAACTTTCTGCTGACTCAACGTCACTTCGGCTCGCCGGACGTCCAACAGCGTTCCGGTACCCACCTGCTGCCGAGCCTGAGCAAGCTGCAACTGAATGGATGCGTTGGCCACTAGCGAATCCTGCAGCTCGGCCTGCGCGAGGCTCTGAAGCGCAGTCAGGTAATCCTGTTTGACGAGCGCCGACAATGTAGAAGCTGCACCGGCGATATCTGCGTCCACCGCTCGGCTGTTCGCCCGCTGCACACGCGGCGCGATGAAAGACCCCGCGTTGATACTGTACTGGACGCCGATGTCATATGACGATTGCAACGCGTCGCTATTGGAGCTGAGCGAGACGCCATTGAAGAACTGTTGTCCGCCCTGTTGATACTGACCGGAAAGCGACGCACTCAGTTTCGGAAGCAGGGCACCGTATGCCGCACGCTCATCCAGCGAAGCGTTGCGCCGGTTATTTCGCGTCGCGAGAAAATCTGGATTGTTGCGATTGGCCAGAGCCACTGCCTGGGCCATTGTGAGCACGGGACCGGTTGGGGCCGCCGTTTGTGCATGGGCAGCAAGGACAGTGAAGCAGACCAGGGACGCCTCGAGGGCAATTTTTGTACGATGAATCATCATTCACACCTTGAAAATGCAATCAGCCAACGCCGGGTTCGCGGGGCTTGAGGCTCGCAATTGCAAGGTTTGAACGGAACAAGCGTGCCAATCTACTGGCACGAGCTATCACGTTGTGATGTAAGGACTTAGGACGGGTTCTATGATCTAGCCGGGACGCAAGAGTGTCCGGAACCGGGATTGGTCGTCCCATTTCCGGACACTACTCTTTAGCGCTAAAATCGCCCCTTTCGGCTACTGAACGAGCAACTGCCTCACAGCCGGTACCACCACCAGATGCAACACACCCTGCGGCTGGTCCGCCTCCTTGAGCGTCACCATTGCTGCGTCAATCCAGCTCTTCGAGAGCGGCACTCCGCTCCTCTGCGCTTCGAGCGCCTCAAGTCCAATCGCACTCACCCGCGCGAGCGCGTCCGCGGCCGGTATCGCGCCCTGCACCAGGGGCGAACGATCTGCAATTGCATGCACGCGTGGCGCGAGATCGCGCCATTCGGTGAACCAGCTCTGCAGCGTATCGTGCGCAGCGGCACTCATCGCTGATGATGAACGGATCGACTGCACAAGTTGATTGATGTGCCACCTGTTGGGTGGATCCGGGCGCGCGGCGTCCGCTATCTGCACGAGCGGTGTTGCCTGTCTTACCCGCTGCCCGTGCATTCGCTGACCCAGATTCGCCGGCTCTACAAAGCGCAACAGCTCAGCGAGCGGCGCGATGTCCGGTCCGTTCACAATCCTGCGCAGGAACCTTCCAGTGTGCGTCTCAGGATCAAGGCCGAGTTGCTCGAATCGCACATTCTGAATCGCGAGCCTCCTGTACATGTCGCCGA
>JBDTAZ010000120.1:0-20422 GCA_039924325.1 Gemmatimonadaceae bacterium | reverse complement strand
GCGAACCAGGATGCAGTGTTGCCGGCGCCACCAGCGGCCTGCTCTTCGGCGAGAAGCTTCTGAAAGAATGTGAGCATCCCCGTTGGATTGATGCCCGCGCGCACAACGTTCTGGAATCCGCCCTCGTCCGCCTGGACTTCATCTTCCCGACTGAATTTCGCGAACACGGCCGTCGCGCCGACATTGACTACAGTCTGAGTCACCTGACTGTCGCAGACATTGGTAAGCGCGCACGCAATCGACAGTCCGACGTTGGCACCCTGTTGCTGTTCCATCTGCTTGACCGAATGTCGTAGCACTACGTGTTCAATCTCGTGCCCCATGACGCCAGCGAGCTCGGACATGCTGGTTGTATGTTCCAGTACTCCGCGGTTCACATACACGTACCCGCCGGGAAGCGCAAATGCATTTACAACATCCGTGTTCACTACGGCAAAGTGCCAGTCGAGATCACCCCGCGATGTCAGCTTGGCGATGCGGTTGCCGAGTTGGTTTACGTAGCTGTTGACTTCCGCATCCTGAAGCATTGGGAGCTGCGTCGAGACTTGTTGAGCCTCCTGTTGTCCCATCTGAACTTCCTGTTGCGTGGATACGGCGCAGCCGTTGAGTGCTGCAACGCCCAGGAGTGAAACGAGGATAGAACGAGATCGCATTGGTCTTCCCGCGCAGGCTGCTCCGCCTGCGAATCGTTGAGGGTGGACAATATGTGGTCTGTATTGGCATGAACCGGACCACAAGCCGTGCGGCAGTACGGCTTGGGCCCGGACTCTACGCAGACATGGGCATGGGCCTTGAAAGTTTCCTCATCGCGAAGCCCAGTGCGCCTTCACGTGCTACTGCCCGAGTGGCCCGAGCGAGGAATCAGGAAGAGCAACGGCGCCACAACTGCAAACATGATCGCGACCAACTGGAAAATATGATTGTACGCAAGTACAGTCGCCTGTCGGGAGACCAGGTAATCGAGCAACGCGAGCGCATGTTCGTGTGCGTCCGCTGCGGTTGCACCGAGGTGCTGCATAGCGGCCATCGTGCTCGCAATCCATCTTTGTGCGACAGGGCCCGACGCGCGCTCGGCGAGTAGCGCGTGATTTGTCGCCTCATTTTGAGTGAGCAGAGTTGCGGCAAGTGCGATACCGATGCTGCCCATTACCTGACGCACAACATTATACAGTCCGGTCGCTTCAGTAATTTCGGGCTTCGGGACACCGGCGAGAGCGGCGGTGCTAAGAGCCGCGAAGAGGAAACTGAAACCAACCCCTTGCCATACCTGTGGCCATGCCAGATCCCAATAGCCCACCGACGTCGTGAGTTTTCCAAGATCCCAGAAGCCAAAGACGAGGAAGCCCAAGCCGACGCCAACGAGCAGCCGCGGGCCAAATCGATTGTACATCCGACCGGCGACAGGCATCATGAACAGCATTGCGATACTGCGTGGCATCAACATGAAACCTGCCTGCATCGCGTCGTAGCCGAGTAGACTCTGGAGGAACAACGGAAGGATGAACAGAACGCCGTTCAGGCCCATCCCCATCACGCCGCCGAGGAACGTCGCGGCGGTGAATCGAACATTCGCGAGCAGGCGAATGTTCACCGCTGGTTGATCTGTGGTGAGTTCGCGCCATATGAACAACACCATCCCAATGGCAGAAAGAATTGCGAGTCGGACGATGAACGCGGATGAAAACCAGTCGTTTTGTTCACCTTCCTCAAGCATTAGCTGAAAGGCGCCCAGCCCAGCGATCATGAAGGCGAGACCGGTGAAATCGATCGGGGTTTTCGTGCGAACCAGGTAGGGCGGATCTTCGATGATGCGCTGTACCATCATCAGGTTCAGGATTCCAACTGGAACATTTATGAAGAATATCCACGGCCATGTGTACTGATCCGTGATCCATCCGCCGAGCGTTGGACCGATTGCGGGCGCGAGCACAACTCCCATGCCGTAGACGCCCATGGCGAGGCCCTGTTCATGGGGCGGAAAGCTCTCGCGCAGAATTGCCTGTGGGACAGTGACAAGAACGCCGCCAGCGAGTCCCTGTACGATGCGAAACGCGACCATCGTGCTTAGTGAATGAGACAGTCCGCAAAGCATCGAGGCAGCGGTAAACACAGCGATCGCAGTCATGTACAACCGCTTCCGACCGAATCGTGCGCTGAGCATCCCGATTATCGGCATCACAAGCACATTCGCCAGAATGTATCCTGTCACCACCCACGTGATCTCTTCGATTGTCGCGCCCATGTTGCCAGCCATGTCGGCCAGCGAAACGTTGACGATGCTGGAATCGAGTACTGCCATGATGTTTCCGATCATCACAGTCGCGGCGATTATCCACTTTCCGCGACCGGCAGTCGTTGGCGGCAGCGTCACGTTGTAATTGCTAGCGGTGTTCGGTCGCCGAAAGTAACCGGCGCAGCGCCCACGTTACGGCTTCTGCGGGTTCGTCATGCGACATGTCAGCTTTTTGACTGAGAATGTGCCAAGTCATTGGGCTCGTGAGCACGCGAACGAGACCAACAAGACGGTTGCGCTCGATTTGTGGCAGCTGACCCGTCTCGTGAGCAAGGGCTTGTCTGATCGCATGCAACCGACGCTCGCCGGTGCGGCGCGACATCTCGTGGCCGGTGCTCGACGTGATGAGTGCGTTGACGATGGACGAATTTGCATCGAGACGGCTGAACAGCTGCGGCACGAATTCAATGACGGCGGCGCTACTGGTGGTGGGCACCCTGCTCAATCCAAGCCGATCATCCAGTTCCTCCCAAATCTCATCCAACAGATCTGATCGCGTGGGGAAGTGACGATACACGGTGCGAACGGCGATTGCGGTGGCTCTGCCAATGCTTTCGTGCGAGATTTCGGCGCCGGGGCGATCGGTGAGCAGGGCTATGGCCGCGTCGACTATGCGGCGGTGCGTTGCAGCGGCCTTTTGCTGCCGGATCGGGCTGGCATATGATCGCTTCAATTTTTGCGACATATTACTGACATTAATACGGTCCTGCCCCGGCTATTTCAAGAGTGCTTTCGGATGGCCCCGGCCGCAATAGTTTGGTGGAAGACCTTCAGATCGTGGAGTGAACCGGGATGCTGCAACCCTCGATTGACCTTGTAACCGTTTCGCGTGAGTATGGCGCCGGCGGCAGTGACTTTGCGAAGCAGTTGGGCGAGCGGCTTGGGTGGCCGGTCCTGGACTACGCAATAATCGGGTTGGTGGCCGAGCGACTGAATCTTCAGGAGGGCGTCGTACGCAGGCGGGACGAACAACCGCCGGGCTGGCTCGACAGAATCGCGTCGACGCTTCTCATAGCGCCTCCCGAGTCTCCGACGCAAGTGGAGGTTTCCGGGGTGATGACGCCTGATTCGATTGCGATGGCCGCGCACGCAGTGATCGTAGAAACGGCCGCGGCGCCGCCGGCAATCATAGTTGGTCACGGGGCTCAACACATCTTTCGTGGCCGCCCAGGGACGATCCAGGTTCGCCTGACGGGAACTATCGAATCGAGGGCAAAACGGATCGTAGCACGTGATGGAGGCAGCGAGGCGGAAGCCGTTTCGAACGCTCACCGCATCGACGCACAACGGCAGGCGTACGTTCAGCGCTATTACCATCATCTCTGGACCGATTCGACACTGTTCGACGCGCAATTCAACACCGCACGCGTGAGCATTGACGAAGCCGTGCGGCTCGTCGCGGACCTGATTGAATTACGCGGCGGCGCGAAAGTGAGCACTCTCACCGACCCTGCGAAATGAATTTCGTATCGACCCCGAATGCTCCCACACCGGCAGGGCATTATTCGCAGGCGGTTGTCCACGGCGATTTCGTTTTCGTCTCGGGCCAGCTTCCGATCGATCCAACAGATCCATCCCGACCGCCGGGAAGCATCGAAGATCAGACGGGTCGCGCGCTGGCCAACGTCTCAGCGATACTCATCGCTGCTGGCACGAGTCTCGACAACGTGGTGCAGATGACGATTTACGTTTCGGACGTGGCATTATGGGGAAAAGTCAACGCGGTATACTCGCGCATAATGGGTGCCCATCGGCCCGCTCGCGCTATCGTACCGGCGGGCGAGTTGCACCACGGTATGTTGATTGAAATTCAGGCCATAGCCGCGCTGACCGCTACGCCACGTTGACTCGTGGTTTCGGGCATCCATCGTCATTCCATGACACAAGCAGGCGTCGCAACGTTCCGCGCGCAGTGTCCTGAGTGACGCCGGCTTCTCTGAGTGCGCACGTTGTCGGGTCGTCATGAGCAGATAGGACCGCCAGCAGAAGATGCTCGGTGCCGACTCTGCGGTGGCCGAGCATCGCGGCTTCTTCGGATGCGCGCCGGATTATCATATCAAGTGTCGCTGGTTGACTTCGAAGGCGGCGGAGAGCCAGTTCGGATCCGCGTTCGTCCGCGATCGTTTGGGCGCGGATTAGGATTTCGGGGACGTGTGCCTCGAGGGCAGTCAGGATCCCACGCGCCAGCGACGGGCCTGAATCTTCCATCGACCTGAGCAACTCGGTCGTCGCCAGCGCGTTTGGCGTCCGTTTCAACGCCGCAATTGTGCATTCGAGCGTATCCTCAGCTCGATCTGTGAAGCTGCTTTTCCACGACATAATCGACCTCCGTTTTGTCACGCGTGCCAAATCGGCGGCGTGTATTCGTTGTGTCACGCTACGCGGATCAAGGGTTTGCCCGGACGGCGAAGCCCCTCGCGACGGCGGCTGGGGCCCAGCGAGTTTGATTCGAGGTTGACGGGGCACGCGGCGTAGGGGTATTCTCCCGCTCCACCACACTCGCCATGCTCCAGACCCAGCCCATTCCAGCGCAGGCAGCCGCGTCCGACCGACGAGGCGGAGTGCGTCCAACGCCATGGTGGCTGGATGTGATGCTGGTGCTTTTCGTTGCTGCGATCGCTTTTGGGATTGCGCGTGCGGCTGCGCGCTGGAGTACTCCGTTATCGCCGAATGTCAGAATCGATACGTCGATTTCGCAGCTGCCGCTATATGCCGGGCTTTCCACGCTGCGGATGGCCATTGCGTACATCCTTTCCATGGTATTCAGCCTGCTCTACGCACGCGCAGCGGCGGCGAGCGAGGCTGCCGAGCGCGTGATGCTGCCCGTGCTCGATATCCTTCAGAGCATTCCGATCCTGTCGTTCATGCCTGGCGTGGTACTGGCTCTGGCAGCGGCGTTTCCCGGACGCACGATCGGGCTTGAGCTTGCGGCGATCCTGCTCATCTTTTCGAGCCAAGCCTGGAACCTTGCGTTCAGTTTTCACCAGTCGCTCAAGACCATACCACGTGAACTGAGTGAAGCGGCCGATGTATATCGGCTCGGCATCTGGCGACGGTTTACTCGGCTGGAGCTTCCATTCGGTGCGATCGCCCTGATACAAAACAGTATGATGAGCTGGGCCGGAGGCTGGTTTTTTCTGATGGCATCGGAGCAGTTCGTACTTGGGGCCAACAATCTGCGGCTTCCGGGACTCGGCTCATATCTCGCTGCCGCGGCAGATGCCCGCGATACGCGTGCAATAATCTGGGGAATCGTTGCACTCGTAACGGTGATCGTTGCGCTGGATCAAGTTTTGTGGCGACCGCTGGTGGCTTGGTCGGACAAGTTCAAATTCGAGCAGTCGAGTGGCGATGCGTCCGAGTCGTGGATGCTGGATCTTCTGCGGAATTCGAATGTGGTTGCGTGGCTGCACGATCATACGGTTGCGCCAATTGAGAAATCTCTGGACAGGCCGCGCGAACCACTTCAGCTCGCGCGTTTCAAATTCGCTGTGCCACGCTGGGTACGCGTACTCGCTGGCTTTGCCGCGATACTGGCTGCTTCGGCGCTGGTGCTTTGGGGCGGCTTCGCCGCGTTCCGTGCGGTGTCAGCACTTACCGGGAGGACGTGGTGGACGATAGTAGTGGCAACGCTCGCTACGTTTGGTAGAACTCTCGCTGCACTGATAATTGCAACAGCGTGGACTGTTCCGTTCGGAGTCGCGGTCGGAATGAGTCCAAAGTGGTCACGGCGGTTGCAGCCGCTGGTACAGGTAATCGCGTCGATTCCCGCGACCGCGCTGTTCTCCGTGCTGCTTCTCGTTCTCTTGGAACTGCCAGGCGGTCTCAACATTGCGGCGATCGCGCTGATGGTGTTGGGCACGCAATGGTACATTCTGTTCAACGTGATCGCCGGAGCAATGGCGATTCCTTCGGACCTGAAGGAAGCGGCCGGCGTGTATGGACTGTCGGGGTGGAAAAAATGGAAACTGCTGATTATACCGGCGATTTTTCCGTATCTCGTGACCGGGCTCATCACGGCGACGGGCGGCGCATGGAATGCCAGTATTGTTTCGGAATACGTAATCTTTGCAGGTCACAAGATCAGCACGACCGGTCTTGGAGCGCTGATCGCAGAGGCTGCCGATGCGCAGAACTTTGCGTTGCTGCTAGCATCGACTCTGGTGATGGCTGCTGTTGTGATACTCGGCAACAGACTCGTGTGGCGCAAGTTGTATCGTATCGCCGAATCGCGTTATCGGCTTGAATGAGGCAATCGTAATGACTATCGCAATGGAAACGCCTCCAGCCGCGGAACGCGGCGAGGTGATACTCGAAGCTCGATCGGTTGACAAGTACTATGGCGACGATCGGACTCCCGTTCTCGACAGCGTGAGCGTTGCGCTTCACTCGGGCGAATTCGTCGCACTCCTGGGGCCGTCTGGCTCAGGCAAGTCGACGCTCCTGCGTTTGCTCTCGGGTTTGATGCCTCCGTCCGGAGGGATGGTGTTGTCGCATGGCGAAGAGCTGACGGGGATCAATCCGAATGTTGCGATCGTTTTTCAAAGCTTTGCGCTGTTTCCCTGGCTTACAGTTCTACAGAACGTGGAGCTCGGACTGCTCGCCGCCGGCGTACCCGCAGAGCAGCGCCGCGAGCGCGCGGTTGCCGCGATCGATCTGATTGGTCTCGATGGTTACGAAGAAGCGTTCCCGAAAGAGCTCTCGGGCGGCATGAAGCAACGAGTGGGTTTCGCGCGCGCGCTGGTGGTGCAGCCGGAAGTGCTGTTCATGGATGAACCGTTCTCGGCGCTCGACGTACTGACTGGCGAGACGCTACGTGCGGAACTGCAGGAGTTGTGGATCTCCAAGTCGATGCCGACGCGCGCGGTGCTGCTGGTTACGCACAACATCGACGAGGCGGTGACGCTCGCCGATCGCATTCTGGTTTTTGGCGCAAATCCAGGACACATCCGGATTGAGCTGCCTGGATTGCCGGCGCACGAACGCATGCATCACGGGCCAGCGAGGCAGCATCTGGTCGATGCGATCTACAGGGTCATGACTAATCCCGGGGAGGACGCGTCCATACTCGTCGGACAACCAAGAGTCCCTGCTCGTCCGGAGCGGCCACGCCGATATCAGGTTCTCCCCGACGTGGGAATCGACGATCTCACCGGATTCGTTCAGTACCTGTCGAGTATCGGTGGCCGAGCGAACGTGCACGATCTTGCGCGCGACCTGCAACTTCGAAGCGACGACGTTCTCGCTATCGTCGAAGCAAGCGACCTGCTGGGCTTCGCTGATCTGCAGGATCGCGCTGTTGTGCTTACGCAGCCAGGAGTCGAGTTCGCGGACGCTGATCTTGATGTTGAGAAGGCAATGTTCAGGCGGTTCGCTCTCGCGCATGTTTCGCTTTTGCGTCACATAGTGCGAGAACTCGACGCCTCACCGTCGGCGACGCTCGACTCCGACCGTCTGATGGAAGAGCTGGAGGAGGCATTCTCCGGCGGGGAAGCACGTCGCCAGTTCGAGACGGTAGTTGACTGGGGCCGGTACGCCGAACTGTTCTCGTACGACGACGCGAGCGGTGAATTGCGGCTCGATCCCGAAAGCGGGGTGGGATCTGCTGAAGCTTTGCGTGAAGCGATGACGGCCGACAGCTCCGCTACATGGTCGATCGAGGGCGACGACAATTAGCTGAAGCGGGATTGCCGTGTTTGGGCGGCAATCCCGCAGACCGTCCTACTTCCTCACTACTCCGCAAACGGCAGCATATGCTTTTCCAGCGCTGCTTCCCGGTGGCCGCTTCGCCCAGTCGATCTCACTCACCTGCGCGGCGGGAGTATCATATCCCGCGACTGGCTTGCCGGCCACATCATACGTCTCGGCAGATACAGGCTTGATTCCCTGGGTCGAGCAGTCTATGAGCTTGCGATCGACCATTGTTCGATATGCGTGCTTTGTTCCGATCGCCTGATTACTGGCATATTGCCAGCGGAGGCGGACCTTGTATGTGCCGTCGCTCTGACGGCGCGTCTGTGTAGTGTCGACGGCGACACGGACGGACGGGTCGTCGTAAACGCTGCGCCATGCGCCTGATGGCGTCCATGACTTTGTCGAAGCCGCGGTCTTTCTTGCTTTCGAAGCCTTCTGCGCGGTCGCGACGTTTGGCAGTGACAGACACGCCAGGACAACCGCAAGCGCAGGAATGATTTTGCTATGCACCAATGGACCTCACTGATTGGGAAGAGACTCTACGCCAAGTGCCATGAGCACTCCTCGTGCCGCTCTGGAGCCGCTGGCCAGTGCTCCCTCTACGGTTCCGCTTCTGCCGTCGGTATCCGTTGCCTCGCCGGCGAAGAAAATCGTCTGTTCGACCGGTCTGGCCAGTTTGCGGGCGGACCCGCTTCCGCCTACTGCAGGATAACTGTACGCACCTCGGGAGAATGGGTCCGAGTCCCAGTTGTGCATCCAGCTGCCGCGCACGAGGCCAGCCAGGCACTCGTAGGTGGTTCCGAGGTGACTTGCGAGATCGTTGAGGGCGAGCCGCTCGATTTCGGTGTCCGGCTGGGAACTCATCGCCAAAGCTGCGGGGCCGCCCACCCATCCGACGAGCACAGGGGCCCGAACCGGAAATTGCGTCCACCACACCGGGAACGTTGACCTTGGGCTGTGCAGGAAGCTGAGCTCGGTGAGGCCTGCGTCCTTTCGTGGCGCGTGCGGCAATCCCGACTCCCATATTCTGTCGCTGAATGCAAACACGGTTCGCAGCGCGCTGCCCATTTCCAGACCGTTTACTGCTTCAACCATGCCAGGCACCTCCGGACTGAATTCGATCGCGCCATGCTCTCCCGCCGCGGCCTTGAGGACCCCCACGGGTGCCGTCACAATCAATGTGCTGCCTTCGAAAGTGCGGAGGAAGCCGTCAACATCTCGGCAAGTGACCGTCGCTTTGCCACGTTCCCAGTCCACATTGGTGACGACGGTATTCAGCTCCACGGCATCGAATACGTCGCGCGCGAGCCACGCTGGCACTCGATCGTATCCGTCAAGGAGGCGCCCGGAGCGCTCGTCGCCAGGGTTCCCACCGGAATCATTCATCCTGGCGAGCCAGCGCTCGCTGACCAGCGCTGCATCCGCTGCGTGAAAACCCTGTACGAACTCCGAGGCGAGTGCGCGGGCCCGGGCGTGTCTCGACTTCTTTTTTCGGCCTGCGTGCTCCGAGAGGTAATCCGCAAGACTTCGGTCGGGCACTCTGTGCTCGTCCAGATTGCGAAGGACCCGTTTGACTTTCTTCCAGGATTTGAGCTTTCGGAAATGGCCGTCTCGTGCCTGCCAGCTGTCGCCGACCACGTCAATGGCCGTCAACCCTGCGCCTTGTATTATCGTATCAGTGTTGGGAGTGGCGCCATGCAGGAATTCCGCGCCAAGCTCGATCGGAACTGCAACGTCCGGATCGCGATACGTGAGGATCCGGCCGCCCACGCGACTGCGCGCTTCAACGACGACGACGGTGCGGCCATTTGCCCGCAGCTCGCTCGCAGCGGCGAGGCCTGCCGCGCCAGCCCCGATGATAATTGCGTCGACTACACCAGATTGCTCCATTCGGACTGAATAATACACGGCATCTCATTTATGCAACGTTTTAGAGCGGATTCGTCATTCAGGTCAGTCTTTCTTTTGACGTTGGGCCTCGCAAGTGCAGCCCTGGCGGCGGGCTGCAAGCCCGTGGCCTTTCATGGTACGGCGTACGAGCCGCCGGCAACGGCGCCACGCGTCATTCTCAACAATGCGGCTGGCGGAAAGTTCGACCTGGCGGATCAACATGGCTCGGTGGTGCTGCTCTTTTTTGGGTACACGCATTGTCCTGACGTTTGTCCGACGACGCTTTCGGATTGGAAGCGCGTGAAGGCGGAGTTAGGCGGGAATGCGTCCAGGGTAAAATTTGTCTTCGTTTCTGTCGACCCGGCACGCGACGATCCCGCAACGTTGCACGCATACGTCTCCCGTTTCGATCCTGATTTCATTGCTGCCACATCTGATTCAACAACGCTGGCAAGTATTGAGAAGTCGTTTCATGTGGAGTCCGCGAAAGAGCAAACAGGCTCTGCTTCCGGATATGTGGTAACGCACCCGTCCCAAACGTTCGTGGTTGACAAGGATGGCGACCTCAGACTGCTGTATTCATTCGGAATGAAGACGAGCGACGTCGTCGCCGACATACGCGAACTCCTACGCGGCGCATGACCAGATCGCGGTTTCTCGGCGCGAGCGCATGTGCGGCGTTCATGTTGTGCGTCATGACGGCGTGTCGTCATGACGCGCGACCAGTGGCGACATCATTCGAGCTTCACGACGCCTGGGTACGCTCCGATCCGGATTCCGGGTCTACAACTGCTGCCTACATTCGATTTGTAAACGGCACGTCGGATACGGTTGTGGTATCGAAATTCTCGTCGGACGACGCTAGTGTCGTGGAGCTACATCAGAGCTCGATCGATGCCAGCGGCGAGACTCACATGGCCAAGCGGGACACGCTCGTCATCGCGCCGTCGCACATCGTTGTGATGCGTCCGGGTGGATATCACCTGATGCTGATCGGGACGACTCACAGCCTGCAGCCGGGTGCCATGGTTCGGATAGCGATGCACCTTTCGGACGGTGCGATCGTTTCGACATCGGCGAGAGTAAAGCCCTAGCGCGATATGGATCCCGCCATTCGGCGGGATGACGGCTTTCGGCGGGATGACAACAGCACCGGGCCGGCATCCGAGCTAAATCTCGAGCTGCGCGCCCAATTCGACGACTCTGTTCGGCGGCAAGCCAAAGAACGCAGTTGCCGACAGGGAGTTACGCGCCATGAACGCGTAGAGCTTTTTGCGCCAAGTCGCGAGTTTCGTGCTTCCGATTGGCAAAAGCTGTTCACGACCGAGATAGTAAGTCGTCTCCATTCGTTTGGCGTGCAGTCCGGAAGAGCGCGCTTCGGCCAGCAGGCGTTGAGCGTCCGGCTGTTCCATGAATCCATACTGAGCAACGACGCGCCAGAACCCAAGTGGCAGCTTCGTGACTGTCATTCGGTCGGTCTCGGCGACTTCCGGAATTTCCTTCACCTGGATCGTGAGGAGTATCACTTCCTCGTGCAACACCTTGTTGTGTTTGAGGTGATGCAGCAACACCATCGGGGCGCCGCTGGAATCGGCGGTCATGAATACTGCCGTTCCCGGTACGCGCACAACGTGCGTGGCCGAAAGGCTTTTGAGTAGCGAATCGAGCGGAAGACTGGCGTTTCGCAGGAGAGTTCTTGTAATTCGACGGCCGGCGTGCCACGTTGTCATCAGCGTAAAGATCGCGGCTGCAATCGCGAGAGGAACCCACCCACCGGATTCGATCTTTAGTACGTTGGAAGCGGCAAATCCCAAGTCGATTGTGAGGAAGAATACCGCGAATGAGATGTACTGCCACGGCCGCCAACCCCATTTCATCTGTGCAAGCTGAGTGAACAACAGCGTCGTGATGACCATGGTACCAGTCACCGCGATTCCGTAGGCGGCGCTCAGCGCGTCGGAGGAACGAAAGCCGAGGACCATGATGACGCACCCCACCATCAGTGCGTAATTGACTTCAGGAACGTAGATCTGTCCCGCCTCTTCGCCGGATGTATGAATGATGTTGAAGCGTGGACTGTAGCCCAGCTGGACGCACTGATGTGTGAGCGAAAACGCGCCTGTAATGAGAGCCTGCGATGCGATCACTGCAGCGATGGCCGCCAGGACGATCAGCGGGAAGAGCAGCGCGTGCGGCGCAAGGGAGAAGAATGGATTTTCCACGGCGCTAGGATTCTCCAGCACCATCGCGCCCTGCCCGAAATAATTCAACGCCAGCGAGGGCAGCACAATTGCAAACCATCCGATGCGAATGGCACGTCTGCCAAAGTGGCCCATGTCGGCGTAGAGTGCTTCCGCGCCAGTCACCGCGAGCACAACCGCGCCGAGCAGCAGAAATGCTATCTTGCCGTCGTTCAGGAATAGCTGTAGCCCGAATGCCGGACTGATTGCGAGAAGGATGTGCGGGTGTCGGACGATTGCAGCGGCGCCAAGGACACCGATCACGCCGAACCAGACAAGCATGATCGGTCCGAACACCCAGCCTATGTGTCCTGTTCCTCGTTTTTGCACAAGGAAGAGAAGTACCAGGATCACCACCGAGAGCGGAACAACCAAGTGGCTCATCGTTGGAGCAAGTACCTCGAGGCCTTCGACGGCTCCGAGAACGGTGATAGCGGGCGTGATCACGCCATCCCCATACAGTAGTGCCGAACCGATGAGGCCGGTCATCACCAAGATAACGCGCCATCGTTTAGAAAGTTTTTCGCGTTGCTGAAGAATGAGCGCGAGAAGGGCGAGAATTCCGCCCTCGCCGCGATTGTCAGCACGCATGATGAAGACGATGTACTTGATGCCGACGGTAAGAATCAGTGCCCAAAGAATTAGCGACACGACGCCGTACACGTTGCCCGGTGTACGCGCAAGGCCGTACTCCGCGCGGAAGGATTCGCGAAACGCATAGAGCGGGCTCGTCCAGATGTCCCCGAAGACGACCCCGAGCGCGAGCAGGGAAAGCTTTCCGAGGCGCTTGCCTGCTGGCGGTTCCTTATGCGGCAGCTCTGAAACTACGTGCGCCGACATTAAACGAGCTTGCTCCTACATCCTGCGCCGGTTCGACCCGACCGGTGGGAGTTGGAAGCAAGTGCCCTGGATTCTGGATGGTCTGCGGCCCGGAACAGGCCAACGAGCCGAGGTGCTACTCGTGAAATCGTAGAGTGCATAACCAACTGAAAGGAAGCCGAGAACCAAACCGGCCAACGTTGCGGGGGCAGGCGCCTACGCAACCGAGAAACATATCGCAAAGCAGGGGTCGGCTTACCGATCCGATCGCCTTTACATCATAAAGTACTTGACACAAACTTGAACTCTACCTAACTTCTCGCCACTCGGACGGCCCAGCGACGACCCCATCAGTGACTCCAATATGCGACTCAAGCTGCTTTTGGCTCTCGGGATTCTATCCGGCACCCTCGGAGCGCTGGTGCTGTTCGATGCTCTCCCCGGAATCAACTGGACCATCTGGACCTTCACCACCATCGCAGGCCTGCTGGTCTACAGGCGCCCAGACCCAGAGACCCTCAGGGCAATCGCCCTGCCACTTGGTTTCGCTGCCGTACTCGCCGCTGGAGCCAGTATTACGACGAGCGGGATACTGACAGCCTTCATCGCGCTCATCGCCGCCTCGCTCATGGCACTCGCACTGCTCGTGGCGCCCGACCAGAGCCCGGCCCGACTGTACGGCGCCACCTACATAGTCACGGCGCCGCTGAATGGGCTCGCCCGCACCGTCGGAGCCGCTGGATCAGCCATCAAGGCGGTGGTCGACGCTTCTGGTTCCACGCATGAGAAGCCTGCGCTTCGTGGCGCGCTGATGGCCACGCCTCTCGTTGTGATTCTCGCACTCCTCTATGCATCCGCGGATCCGCTACTAGCGCGCGCTCGGGATGCGGTTGCCGATGCGCTAAGCACGCTGGATGCGCTGCCAAGAATAATCTTCGGTGCGCTGCTCTCGCTTTTTGTGGTCGGCGCATATCTGGCCTCGCAAACGTCGTTCGCTCGAGCCGTGCCCAAGATTGCCTCGGTCGCGACAAAGCCTCGGATCGGGCTGACCGAGCGGCGTGTCGTGCTGTTTGCCACCGCCGCAACGTCATGGTTGTTCGTGCTCCTTCAGATCAGCTATCTGTTGGCAACTCATCCGTCGACCGCAGGATCGGGAGTCACGTTCGCCGAGTACGCGCATCGTGGTTTTGGCGAGCTTGCCGTAGCAGCCACCGGGGCAGCACTGCTAATCGTCGCCGTCCGTCAGCAGCTCACGACTGCCGACGAGCAACGGGCGCATTCAGCGCTCATGTGGCCCTCGCTGGCGCTCCTCGCCGCAGTTGGCTGCATTCTGTTCTCCGCATTTCATCGCATGTCGCTTTACGAAGACTCATATGGATACACAACCGCGCGAGTGTACGCGCAGGCATACATGGTGCTCACACTCGGCGTGCTAGCGGTCGTCAGCTGGCACGTAATCCGTGACTTCGATGTTCGTGGGCTCGCACGCGGGGTGATGAACGTCGCGCTCAGCACGCTTGTGGTAATGGTGTTCTGGAACGCGGACGCATGGGTGGCTCGCGCGAACGTCGCCCGATACGCTCACACGGGCAAGATCGATGTTGAATATCTCGCCAGGGGTCTCTCCCTCGACGCCTATCCGGCGCTTATTGCTTCGTTGACTCGACTCGGTCCGGTTGAGCAACAGCAACTAAGCTCCGCCCTGGCGAAGCGAGATGCAAAAGAATTGAGCAAAGGCCACCTTCCACGCTGGTATGAGTGGAATTTGAGGCGAAGCCGCGCGACAGCCGTGCAAATCGCAACCGCAAGTCGATAGGTTTCTGTCTGGAGGATAGTAGATGAAAGACCAGACAGCCGAGATGCCCCCGGAAACGCTGGAAGGGTGGTACGCTCTGCATCAGATATTCAGAATCGATCGTGAACGCAACATGCCGGCAGGCAACGCCGAGTCCGAAGTGTTCGGCCAGCGTGAAGGGACCGACGGCTGGAGCGAGGCGGTAACGCTCATCGGCGCCACGTCCGACGTCATGTTCATTCACTTCCGACCAACGCTGGATGCGATCGGCGAGGTACAACGCGAACTGGCGTCTCAGCCGTGGATGCGACGCCTTGAACCGACTTACGCATTCCTCAGTGTGACCGAGGCCGGTCTCTACCACATGACGGCGAAACTCGCGGAAGAAGCCGTAGCTCGCGGTGGTGCGCCTGGCGACGCAGATCATATTGCGGCCGTGAAGGCGAAGGCTGCGACCGAAGCAGACAATCCCTACGTAAAACGCAGGTTGTATCCGCAACGGCCGGAAAATATGCCGTACGTGTCGTTTTATCCAATGTCCAAACGCCGAGCGGTGGGGCAGAATTGGTATTCTCTGCCGATCTCCGAGCGCAGCAGGCTGATGCACGAGCACGGTCTCAGCGGTCGGCGCTACGCCGGACGCGTGCAGCAGGTGATAAGCGGCGCGATCGGATTCGACGCGTGGGAGTGGGGAGTCACCCTGTTCGCCGCGGATCCGCTCGACTTCAAGAAGATCGTTTCCGAAATGCGATTCGATGTCGCAAGTGCAGAGTACGCGGAATTCGGCCCATTCTACGTTGGCAAGGTGGGCGCGTTGGCGGAGGTGCTCGGCGGCTAGTCGAGCACTCTAGAACTGGTAGTAGAGAAACGGTGCGTTCGTTCCATTCATGAACAGATAGGCGACAACGAAGCCGACGGCGTAGATGGCAGCCCATCGACGCGTCGTACCGAACCTGATATTCCAGGTCTCTGGCAGGAACATTACCGCGCCGAGTGCGACCGCGATCCAGACAAACAGCATTGGCGCTGCCGGCATTGAAAGGGTGTGGGATCGGCCGGGCGTGAACATGCTGCGCAGCCAACCTGTCGCCATCTTGAAGGACGTCGCGCGGAAGAAAACCCATCCGATGATGACGAGGAAAAACGTCTGCGCGCGATATAGCATCGGCGGCCAACGTTTGAAGACCGGACTTGCAAGTCTATCGATGATCAGCAGTATGCCGTGATATCCTCCCCATATGAGGAAAGTCCAGCCCGCGCCGTGCCAGAGGCCGCCGAGCAGCATAACGATCATGAGATTGACATACATGCGACGTTTGCCCTTGCGATTCCCACCAAGGCTGAAGTAGAGATAGTCGCGCAGCCATGTGGAGAGGCTTATGTGCCAGCGGCGCCAGAAATCCTGGATTCCGAGCGAGCGATACGGAGCGTCGAAGTTTTGCGGAATTCTGAGTGAGAACAGGTAGCCAAGTCCGACAGCCATGTCGGAGTAGCCGCTGAAGTCGAAGTAGAGCTGGCACGTGTAGCCAATAGCCGCCGTCCAGGCCTGGGCGAACGTCAGCGCTGAAATCGAGCCATTCGCGTATCCAGCCAATATTGGATCGATACCGGCGCCGATGTGATCGGCGATGATCACCTTCTTTATCAGTCCAACGACGAAGAAACCGATACCGATAGCTATCCAGTCACTGCGCGGCGGTCCGTCGATTGTTTCCAGATCAGCTTCGATCTGGCGATAGCGGACAATCGGTCCTGCGATGAGCTGCGAAAAGAGGCTGACGTAAGTGAAGTACTCCGCGATATTCCGCGTCGCCTTGATTTTGCCTTTCGATACGTCCACGACATAGGAGATTGTGTGGAACGTGTAGAAACTGATTCCGATCGGCAGGATGATGTGCAGCACAGGAGGCTGCGCACGAACATTCATCCAGTCGAGCGCGATCCCAAGATTCGCAGCGATGAAGTTGTAGTACTTGAAGAAGCCGAGCAGTGTGAGATCGACGGATACGGCTCCGATTACCCACGCGCGTTTGCCGCGTGCGGAGTCGGTCCCGTCGATCATCAAACCACTTATGAAACTGACTGTGCTCGAAAACGCCAGCAGGATGCAGAAGCGCCAGTCCCAGTATCCATAGAATACGTAGCCGGCGACCGCGAGCAGGACGTAGCGTTGCTGTTTACCGCGGGCGATCCAGAATAGGGTAAAGACAATCGGAAGAAACGCGAACAGGAAGATGTTGGAATTGAAGATCATGGCGTCGCCGCCGGTGTTGACGTCGCAGCAGCTGATACGTGCGAGTAGCGAACCGCTTCGGCCAGTGCGTGCGCGACCGTTGGTGCGTTGGACGAGTCGAAGTGCATGCAGTCGTACCAGCCATCGGGGTTGGGCAGTGAAGACGTGAGGCTGTTGTCCACGGTAGTAACCATCGGCGGTCGCGCAAGCGACTTGATGTACGAGAGCGACCGCTGATAGTTGGCGTATGCTGGGCTGTCTTTCTGCAGGATTGCGGTGAGTGCAGGATTAAACGGAGGCGTCCAGAGCACGACGTGGATTCCGCGCGCCGTCGCTTCAGAAATCAGCGAATCGAGCATTGCACGCTTGGCGACGCCCAGGCTGTCGTAGTTTCGATAGACGGTGGACTGGAGAGCGGCGCAGTTGTCGAAGTGCTCCTTGAAGGAGTAGGTCCCCGCCTTGCGTTCACCGTCCGCCTTGGGATACTGCAGCACACCGACTGAGTCGAATGAGTACACGGGTTCCGGCGGATGCGAGTAGTTCCGCGCGGATTTCGCGACATCCGCGAGATACGAGACAGTGAGCGCATCCCTGTACGCCTCGACTTTGATTATGACGTCGTGCCACAAACTCCCGAGATGTCCGTTAAGTGCGGTGGACAGTCGGACATTGTGCGCCAGCTCAATCGGCGGATTCATCGTCGGATCGAACGACTGCGGATCGATACCGACGACGAAATCACGAACGTCGGGCCTGGTCGCTACTATGTAGCGCGCGACGGCAAGATCGTCGTCTATCGCGGCGTTGAAGACACCGAAGTTGAAGAACCTTTCACCGGTAACTTGCGAGAAAACCGACGGCGGAAGGTTCATGGATCGGCTCGATCCGATAATGACGCCGGCGAGGCCATTGTGGGCGGAGACCGAGTCGAAGCGATCGCCCTTCATCTGGCGCGTATTGAGAAGCCGCGCCGGGAAGCGAGTGCCGGAGAACTCCTGGAGGGGATTTACGACCGTGATTGCGGCGATCAGAACGCCGAAGAGCAGAGAAGTCGAACCAAGAAAAGCCCACAAAAATCTCATTTATCAGTAGGATCGGCTGAAAATCGTGGAAGCTGGACGGTGGGCCCTTCGGCGCCCGGACGAGTATGCTAAGAGAAGCCAGATCAACGACTTAGGCCGCTGTTGTGTTCGCAGGGGCTGAGCGGTAACTTACGGCTTCGTTGGACGGCAGTATTTTAGCCGAAAACGGGATGTGGCGCAGCCCGGTAGCGCACCTGAATGGGGTTCAGGGGGCCGCAGGTTCAAATCCTGTCATCCCGATATGATGTCTGATTACTGGCCATGTACATACGAGAGACACTGTTACGCGAATGCGAGCAGTGTTTTTTCGTAGTACCCATAGAGCATCTAAGAAGACTCAGGTTCGCAGACGGGAACAGCTGATCTGGCACCGGGTGCCCGGAGGACGTTCATCGAGCCAGCTGGAAGTCATATTATCTCCGCGAAGCTCAGCAATAACTCATATCCGGCGCCGTACGAAAATGGCCTGGAATCGCATCAAATTGCCCGGAGAACGCACTAGCTACGCTTCCGAGGGTCCCATAGGTTCGGGTTGCGGGTAGCTAGAAGGTGAACCCATACATCGCAATTGGAGATTGAAAATGCGCCGCCTTTTCGGAATTGTCGGAGTGCTTTGCCTGAGTGCTGGATGCTATCACGCGTCGATCGACACCGGCGTCACCCCATCGACTGTTGTGATCAATCGTGGTTGGGCCGCCGGTTGGATTTACGGCTTGGTGCCACCATCAACGACGGAGACGCAGGCGAAGTGCCCCAACGGCGTTTCCAAAGTGGATACGCAGCTCAGCTTCCCGAATATGCTTGTCAGCTACCTCACGCTCGGGATTTACACGCCAATGGAGATTGATGTGACCTGCGCATCAACTAAGTAATCGATTCCATTTGCTTGGCGGAGATGAATCCGGCGAATAATTGCGACCGGGTTTTTCGAGGCGTCCTTCGCGGAATTATTTCTCGCTCAATCGCGCTGAATGGACGGTTAGGCAGATCAGCGTTCGCCGGAGCCACGGTGATCGGCAACGTCTCGCGGCTTCCATCTACGCGAGTAATCGTTCACTTCCGCAGTTCGGATTCTATGGTGCTTCGCTTGGCAGGTGGCGTACCGGCGTCGTGGCGCGATGACGATTGTCTTGCGCGATGCGTGCCGTCGCGACGGCTGCGTCATCCAGGTGCGCGGCCACTCCGACGGCATCGATCTTCACACACGTTCGATAAGAATGTCCTGTGCGCCGGACCATAGCGTCATCCTACCCAAATCCGCAAGACTGTCTCCACCGTCGACGATCGTCAGGAAGTGGTTGCCGGCCAACTGCCCGAGCTTGCTCGCGAATTGCACACTCCCGTACGCGAGGAGAATTTCGGCTTCGCTGAATCCGCCTGGATAGAAGATCATCTGACCGGGAGCGGGATAGCTCGTCGCGTTTTCAAAAGAAAACGGCATCGCCTCGTTTCCGAGCGGGATCCAGCACGCTTCTCCGCTCCATCTCACATGGATGAGCCGGCTTCGATAGGGCAGGAGTGATTCGAAGTAAAGACACGTTTTGGGAGCGAGATCCCGTTCAAGCTTTGCGAGGAACTGGACGTCGCCGGCGGTAATACGAATGTCTGCCATAAAAAATCCTCTGGTTGTCCATCTTCCTGGTCAATGGGTAAGGCGCCGGTGCGTTCGGCGACTCGCTTGCCGCGAGTCGCCTTTCATCGCGCTCCGAAACTGATCTCGAAAAACCAGAATGCGCCCACGAGAAGAAGAACTACTGCGCCGATCGCAATTCGCAGGTGCAGCTTTTTCATTTGGTTTGGCATGTGCGTGGGATGAGGATACTGATCAACTTCTCGCGAAACGCCGTGAGGCAGCCGCAGCGTTCGCGTATGCGCCGCGCGGCAACCGTACCGATGCCGCTTCGTCGCCGGAGTCGGTTTGCCGGAGTCTGCTTTGAGTAACTCGATAATAGCTCATCAGAAACAGGCCCGCTGAAAAAAGGATCCGAGCAGGCGGGCCCTTGCCGCTGGAAAGCCGTGTTGTTTCATCAACGAATGGCGATTCTCAATCGACCGTCACGGTCGGGCTTCAGCTCACCACTTCTGTTTCTCGACAGAAGGTGGCTTGCTAAATGCCCTACGACTAACCAATCGCGATCTAAATCCTATGTAACTACTACTTACGGCGTAATAGCGTAGAACAGATAGCGCACTCGATCACCGGAAACCAGACGAAAGAAAATACAAAGCCGCAAACGCTTGTAATCAGTTGGGCGTTTGCGGAATCCTGCAGTCAGCGAAGTGCTTCACGCTGGAGTTCACGGCGTCGGATTGAAAAATTCCACTTGACGCGAGCCATTCATGGCACCCGCTAAGCCACGCATTCTGACGATCAAC
>JBDTAZ010000119.1:0-14313 GCA_039924325.1 Gemmatimonadaceae bacterium | reverse complement strand
GCGCGTCGAGTTCGAGATCGTGCAGGGTCAGAAAGGCCCCGCGGCCGAGAACGTAACGAAGATCGGCTAGTAGTCGAGCCACTTTTCGATAGAAAGGCCAGATCGCTTTGCGATCTGGCCTTTCTTGTTTTTGTGACGGCTGCACCATATTAATGCAGAGCGAGCCGAATGGCTCGCGATGTCGGGTGAATGGAACCATGAAACCGGATTTGTCAAACATGCCGACTACGAAACACCTGCTATCCTTGGCGTCACTTACCGCACTTACTGCACTTACCGTGCTTGGCGCGTGCTCGCAATCGGCGAAGACGTCCGATAGCACATCGACTGCGAATACGACTACCGTAACGACTACGGCAACAGCTACCGCCCACGCTGTCGTGAGCGATTCGGCGGGCAAGCAGGTGGCGACTGCTACGTTCACGCAGGATAGCGCCGGCAACGTGCATGTTCAGATGCACGCTCAGGGGCTGACTCCCGGCGAACACGGCGTACACTTCCACGCTGTCGGAACGTGCACAGCGCCGGGGTTCGCGTCGGCGGGCGGGCATTTCAATCCTGATTCTACAAAGCATCACGGTTTGAGCAATCCGGCTGGTCCACACGCTGGCGACCTGCCAAACATGCTTGTCGATTCCACTGGCAAGGCGGACTACACTGCGGTGTCGAGCACTGTGTCGCTCGCGCCCGGCGCAAAGAGTCTGTTCGACGCCGATGGGAGCGCGCTCGTCATCCACGCGACCGCGGACGACAACATGAGTGACCCTGCAGGCAACGCAGGTTCCAGGGTCGGCTGCGGCGTCATCACGTCGGGACCAGCTTCGGCCTGATTTCGACCTGGCCCGCAGCTCTCAAATAATCTGACCCGTGTCCCTATCAACATGAAGATCTCCCTACTGACATCCGTCCCCATTGCCGCACTGACATTTGCGGCCGCGGCCCCAGCTGCCTCGGCGCAGCGGGACAGTGTTCGCGTCTTTACTCACGCTGACACGCTTCGCGGCAGCAACACGCCTGAGCGCGCGTGGTGGGACGCGACGTTCTATGACCTGCACGTCAAGGTCAATCCATCCGACAGCAGCATCAGCGGGCGCAACGGCATCACATACCGCGTTCTCCATCCAGCGCGCGAAATGCAAATCGATCTTCAGGTGCCGATGGAGGTCGACAGCATGGTGCAGGATGGCAAGACACTCACGTATCGGCGAGACGGCAACGCATTCTTTGCCAAACTCGGCGCGACGCAAACAGTTGGACGCACCAAAACGGTTACGGTCTATTACCACGGTAAGCCGCGCGTTGCCAAGCGCCCGCCGTGGGACGGTGGATTCATCTGGGTGCATGACACCGCTGGGAACGACTGGATCGCGACAGCAGTAGAGGGGCTGGGTGCGAGTGCGTTCTGGCCGAACAAGGACCTGGAATCCGACGAGCCGGACAGCCAGCGCATCGCCATCACCGTGCCGTCAAGTCTGATCGACGTATCGAATGGGAGACTGCGCAGCACAACTCAGAATACCGACGGCACAACCACGTATGAATGGTTTGTTGAGAATCCAATCAACAACTACGATGTCGAGGTGAACGCGGGCAAGTACGCGCATTTCAGTGACACATATAAGGGCGAGGACGGAAACCTCACGCTTGATTTTTGGCCGCTCGCCTACAATCTCGACAAGGCGAAGAAGCAGTTCCAGCAGGCAACTCCAATGTTGGCGTGTTTTGAACACTGGTTTGGGCCGTATCCATGGTACAAGGATGGCTATAAGCTCATCGAGGCTCCGCACCTCGGCATGGAGCACCAGAGTGGCGTTGCATACGGCAACCACTACGAGAATGGTTATTTGGGACGCGACCTCTCGAAGACAGGCTGGGGACTGAAATGGGACTTCATCATAATCCACGAGAGCGCACACGAGTGGTGGGGCAACAGCTTGACTGCCAAGGATCCCGCTGACGAGTGGATTCACGAGAGCTTCGCCAATTACGCCGAAAATCTCTACACCGAGTGTCAGGACGGGAAGGCGGCTGGGGCCGCCTATGTGATCGGTACGCGCAAACTCGTCCGCAACGACAAGCCCATTGTCGCGCACTTCAATGTGCATGATAATGGATCCGGCGACATGTACTACAAGGGCGGGAACATGCTGCACACAATTCGCCAGATCGTCAACAACGATGAGAAGTGGCGCGGCATATTGCGCGGCCTTCAGAAGACCTTTCGGCATCAGGTTGTGAGCGGAACGCAGGTCGAGGACTACATCAGCAGCAAGGCCGGAATCGATCTGAGCAAGGTATTCAAGGAATACCTCAACACGACGATGGTTCCAACGTTCGAGTATCGCATCAAGGGAAACACGCTCAGCTATCGCTGGTCCAATGTTGTGCCGGGTTTCGCAATGCCGGTTCGGGTGTCGCTCACGGACGGCGCAACAACGTTCATCAAGCCAACCGAAACCTGGAAGACCGCGCAGCTGAAGCTCACCTCAAATGACACGTTTCACGTTGATGAGAATTTCTACGTGAATGCAAAAAATATGGATCAGCCAGCGCCGGCACCTTAGATGGCGATGTGAGAATGTTGCTGACATAATTGAGAAAGCGGGGCTGAGGAGATATCTCCTCAGCCCCGCTCATGTTTCTGCCGTTTGCCGCCGTTTTACGAAAGCGACGGAATGAAGAACGGTTGAACGATCGTCACAACATCGCCGGCGCTAAGGGGCTCGTCAAAAGCCTCCGTAGCCGCGGCCGTAACGTCGATTCCAGATGGAAGATTTGGGAGAGTCGTGACGTTCAGTCCTCCCTGCATCACATTGTCCTCGCCAGCGTAGATCAGACCGAGTGCAGTGACTGCGCCAGCTGCTGGATTTGAAACGTTACCGGCGCCTGCGGCGCCTGCGCCGCCACCAGTGATCGTTCCACTGTATTTCACAGTCGTCGCGCCCGTCATGCGGCGGAGTCTGCGAATCTTCGAAGCGTGACGTGCTTCTACTGAGTGAATACGAAGCGCCGCTTCGAGAACGGCGGGATTGCTCATAAGGTTCGCTGCCTGTCCCTTGTATGCACGGACCCCGGTATCTTCGGCTCCCTGTGCAACGAGGAGGAGGAAGTTCACATCGAGTGTCGCCTGCGCGAACGGGCCAGTTCCACTTCCGCGACCGCCAGTGAAGTCGAAGCTCGTGCCGTCGAGGTTGAGCGAATTCTTCGCACCATTAGCCTGGAGAAATGCCACGTGCTCTACTTCGTGCTTCTGGATTTGCTGGATCGCAGGAATCGCGGCAGCTGGTACCATGGCGCGGACAGCTGCGAACGCAGCGTTCTGGGCAGGCACAGCGCTGATGCCAAGTACGGCCTTGTAGAACTCATTCTCGAAGATCTCGAGCTTGAGCGCGAAATCGATTACCTGCTGCACGGTGAGCGGCGTTCCCTGTCCGAATGCTTCGCGACTGAGAGCTGCAAACGCGATGGGCGCCGACATCATCGCCAGACCGGCGGCGACGGACGATCCCACAGCCGCTCCCTTAAGGATTGCCTCGCGACGTGAGACGAGGCGTTTGGTGATATCGGGCTCTACGTTGCCCAATATCGTTTGAGTGTGGTCCATTTATCTGAATTCTCCGGTGAGCAGCGTTGGATGGAAGTTGTTGTGGCGTATCATGGGGTCGGCGACGGTGGACCAGCGTCTGCCGTGGGCGTGCCGGATGGCGACGCGGAGATGCTGACCATCGTCGTGAGGAGTCCCGTGCTACCGACGCGTGACAACACGCTGCTTGGCTCGAGCTTGACGTCGAGACCCGCGGTTGCACCGGTCGAGGCGACGACATCATCACCGGCGAACCGGGTTCCAGCGGTGCTTCCGGGGACACTCCCAGCTATGTCACGAATGTCGCGAATGGCTGCGGCGTGGCGTGCTTCCACCGAAACAATCTTGCCGGCCAACGTGAGATAGGTGGCGCTCTTGAGGTACTTACCGGCGCCGTTGTAGGCGGACACGCCGAGATCTTCGAATGCTTCTGCGTTCTTCAGGATTACCGGGCCGCTTGTAAGCGTGGACGCCACGGCTGTCGAGTTGAACGCAAGGGTGCCGATTGCGCTCGCACCGAGAGCCGCCTTAAGGAACTCGCGATGGATGACCTCGTGGTTGCGAAGGTCGTTCATCACTTCTTGTTGCTCCGCGTTCAGCGAGCCGAATGCGGCTGAGCCTACGACCGCAGTATAGAACGCGGCCTCCAACTGCTCGAGCGCATACGCGTAATTCAGAATCCCGATATCGGTGCTCAGATCGAGGGCCGCTGCGCCGCCGGATCCGCCAGTGCCGGGTGCTGTGATCGGCGTGTAGCTGTCGCACGCTTCGAACAGGGTGGGGGCGAGCACCAGGGTGCCTCCTACTCCCAACAGCTTGAGGAAGCTTCGTCGACTCGACGGCTTCCAGAGCTGTTCGGTAGCGCTGACCACGAAAGTCCTGCCATTATCAGACATACGTCTCTCCAGACCGGCCGGTTGCTACACGCGTTAGTGCCGGACAAAAACGCGTGATCGTGGTATCTGTTCCTCCTTCCGACAAGTCGCCCCCGATCGAAGGACATGGGCCGACTTAGCTGGGTAGAGGCCGAATCCTGCTCCCTGAGGAAGCCTTTGGGATTCCGGCGATTCCCACGACGGTTTCTATTGCAGACTCCGAGCCAACTGCTCACTAATCATGTAGCAGATTGTCGGATACTACGTCGCTGGGACTGAAATTGGATTCAGATTGGCTGGAAAGCGTTACATTCCGGCATCGGATCGATGCTCCAGCGACCCGGGTCGGTCGCATTCCGGTGCCTCGTTGGCGAGAATCGGCGTCGGGTGGTCCTGGGTGTGGCGGCCCCTCTCTGAACCATTCTCGCCTGATGATCCGATGCCTTTCGAGCCTGTGACGCGTAGCTTGTGTTGGATCTAGACAGCCCATTCATCCGGGGGGACCCAGCTTGCCAGATAGCCTCGAGGAGATAGTGGAAGTCCTTCGTAGTCGGGTCCTTCGAGGGCTCGAGTCTGGAACGCTGGACGTCGGGGCCCGTCTGCCTAGCGGCAGAGATCTGGCTGCAGAATTCGATGTGGATCACCGAGTGGTTCTGGCTGCCTACCGCGTTCTGGCTGACGAAAGATTGATCGAAATGCGGCAACGTGGTGGCGTGTATGTGGCCGAGCGTCATGGAAGCAACGGCGTTCCTCCGATCCCGCAATCGTGGGTGGCGGACGTTCTGGTGCAGGGGCTCGCGCGCGAGATACCGGCGCCCGATCTGCACGAGTGGTTGCGGCGTTGTACGGAGACGCTCAGGCTGCGCGCAGCAGTTGTGGCTTCGACGCCAGATCAGTGTCACGGTCTGTGTCGCGAACTCACGGATGACTTCGGCTTGGAAGCGGACGGGATTCTGGCGTCCGAGATTGTTGCGGGGCGGGTACCACTTCCGCTCAAGCGTGCGGATCTCATCGTTACAACTGGGGCGCACGAAAAGAGGATGCGTGCGGTGGGAGAGGAACTCAAGAAGCCGGTACAGGTTATTGAAGTCCGGCCGGATCTGATTGTCGGCGAGTGGGCGCTCCTGCTGCGGAAGCCGGTCTACGTTGTAGTTGCTTCCGAAGAGTTCGGCGCGATGATCAGATCGTTTTTTGCCGATGTAAAGGGAGTGGGCAATATCAATATCGTAGTCCTCGGACGGGACGACGTGTCTTCGATTCCGATGGATGCGCCGACGTATATCACGCAAAGCGTGCGGGCGAGCCTGACTGGGGTGCGAATCCCTGGGCGCATTCTACCGGCTGCACGCACCATTTCGACGCAGTCGGCGCGTCAGATATTCCACTTTATTGTGAGCTCGAATGTCGAGGCGATGAGCCGACTGGCGCCGTGGACTGACGCATAGCCGAACGCATAGCCGAACGCATAGCCGAACGCATAGCCCAAGGCGATCTGTGCTATGCGCGTGGCGCGGTGTCGGACGGATGTGAGTCGAGCCACGACGAGATGCAGCGCGATGTGTTTTCCAGGACCGCCAGCTCATACTCAGGGAGCATCCGCGGTCGGACATCGTAGTGGCACAGTGTCCCGAATACGCGGCCGTCTGCGTTTCGGACTGGAACACCGACATATGAAACGACGGAATCGCGGGCGGAGTGCTCGACGAGGCGGGAATCGGCTGGCGCGTCTTCGGCGAAGAAGGGCGCTCGGGTAACCGCGACGATGCCGCAATAGGTGCTCTGGAGGGGAACTGTCTCGCCGCCGAGCGAGAGCGCGGGATTCTCTCGATCAAACAGGAAGAGGTTGCGCAGCTTCGGTGGGTCGACGCGGTACAATCCCGTGAACCTGTAGCGTGTCCGAGAGTTGAGCATGGCGAGCGCCTGTTCCATCCCGGCCGACTCCAGCGTGTCGCGAAACGCAGCCGCGATGGCGCCGAGCGGATCAGCCGAAGCGCTCATTCGTGGAGATCTTGCAAATGCGGACGGACGCCGGGCGAGGTCATGCCCAGGTTACATAGCAACCGGCGCGCCACAGAGGCGCCTCGGGGCCGCCGACGAAGGTTCGTAGCGGACACTGGCAGCCTGTTTGGAGCCGTCTCGATGGGCTCTGGACGCGGACAGGAAACCGGTAGCAAAGCGGTGAGGCAAACCGGTAGCAAACCGGTGACGCAAATCGGTGTCAAACCGGTGGGACAACGGTGGCACACCGGCGGCACACCGGTGAGGCGTTGAGCGGGATTGCGGAGCGGACCCTCTGGGAGGCAGGCTACCCGTGCCGGACGCCAAACAATTACGTGTTGTTCCACATGTTTGCTCTTGCGGTTTTGTGCCCGGATATTATATCCGTACTCAACGGATATTGTATCCAAAAATCGTATTTCTAGCCGGATCGACTGTATGCGGGTGTGTCTGACACCTGTTGAAGCCGGTTTCGGGCTTTGGCAATACTTGGAGAATACCTGGAGGAGTTTGGCTGAAGGTTGCTATTCCCTTTCGCCCCCGCAGCAGTTGTAGGCTCTGCAAGTCCACGATGTGTACGTCCGTCTGCCCCCATCTGGAGGTCCCATGAAGCGATTGCTAGTTGCTGTTGCTGCGCTCGCCGGATCGATGTTCGCACTGCCCGCGCTATCCCAAGCGCAATCAGCCACCATCTCAGGTCGAGTCACGGCTGAAACAGGCGAAGCGATTCCCGCAGCTACCGTGTCGGTGCCCACGCTCAACGTGGGAGGTATAACCGACGAAACCGGTCGTTATTCGTTCGTCATTCCCGCCGCACGACTTACCGGTGGCCAGGTCACCGTCGTCGTTCGACGAATCGGATATGGCGCGAAGAGTCTTGTTGTAACTCCAAGGGTCGGTTCTACCTCTAGCGCCGACTTTGTGCTAGCCGCATTGATCAACCGACTCGAGGGCGTCGTCACGACTGCACTTGGCGTGCAGCGAGAGAAGAGCCAGCTCGGTACCGCGCAGCAGGAAATCTCTGCGAAGGATCTGAACACCGCGCCGGCGCAGAATTTTGTCGACCAGCTCGCGGGCAAGGTCTCAGGCATGACGGTCACTGGGTCTGGAACTCCGGGTGCCTCGACGAAGATCACGATCCGCGGATCGAACTCGATCAACGGTGACAATAATCCGCTGTTCGTCGTTGATGGTGTCCCAGTATCAAGCGACGATCGCGGCGGTTCGTTCAACGGCGGTTCGCTCTCGAACTCGTCGTCGTCCGGCCTGGATCTTGGCAGCGTGATCAACGACATCAACCCCGAAGACATTCAGTCGGTATCGGTGCTCAAGGGGCCCAACGCCGCAGCGCTTTACGGATCGCGCGCCGCGAACGGTGTCATCGTGATCACGACCAAGCATGGCGCGAACAGCGACGCAAAACTCCGCACATCGCTTACTTCGACGTACACTTGGGACAGCCCGTCCATATATATGGACTGGCAGAATCTCTACGGACAGGGCTCCGGCGGAAACTTCTCGTACGTTGATGGAAAGGGCGGCGGTGTCAACGATGGTTATGACCAGAGCTACGGCCCGCGCATGAACGGTCAGCTCATCCCGCAGTTCGACAGTCCTGTAGTGAACGGTGTGCGCCAGGCGACGCCGTTCATACCTCACCCGGATAACGCGGACAGCTTCTTCCAGACCGGGCACAATATCGCGAACAATTTCGCGGTCTCGGGTGGAACGGACGGCGCGAATGGTCGACTGTCCGTCGGGAACAGCAACGTCCAGGGTGTGATCCCGAACAATACCTTCCGTACGCTGACAACATCGCTTGCGGGCAATTTCAGGGTCAACAGCAAGCTCTCCACCTCTGGATCCTTCCAGTATGTGCAGGCAACAGCGCACAACCGGCCAGGTCAGGGCTACAACACCGGAATTCTCGAACAGTTCATTTGGTTCGGCCGCCAGGTAAACATGGATGAGCTGAAAGCCAAGCAGTACGACGCAAACGGTAATCTTTACAACTGGAACACCAACTTCCACAACAATCCTTACTGGTTGCAGTACGACAACCCCGAGTACGACATCCGCAACAGGTTGATTGGTAGCGCGAGCGGCACCTACACGATCAACAACTGGCTCTCGGCGACTCTCCGCGGCGGTCAGGATTACTATAACTGGAACATCAATCGCGACTTCGCGGCTGGGAATATCCAGTATTCCGACCCGAATTATTCGGGTGCATTCTCCGCGGCGAATCAGAACAACACCGAGAGCAACGTTGATCTGCTATTGAATGCCAACAAGTCATTCAATACCAGGTTGACCTTCAACGGACTTTTCGGTGGGACGCTACGCCGCAATACGTTCGGCACGAACAACATTGCGACGGCTGGAATCTCCGTGCCGGGCATCTATAATGTGTCCAACGCAGGTATCACTCCGACGTTACAGCAGTTCGCTTCGGATCGTCGCGTGAACAGCGTGTACGAATCCGGCGCACTAACGTGGGACAATTGGTGGACAGTCGAAGCGACCGGCCGTACGGACTGGTCATCGACGCTGCCGATCGGATCCAATTCGTACTTCTACCCCGGCGTCAACACATCGTTTGTGCTTACGAACGCGATGCCTTCGCTCAAGTCGAAAGTGCTCTCGTATGCGAAGCTGCGAGGCGCCATTGCCAAAGTGGGTAGCGATGCAGACCCGTACCAGCTGGCGACTGTGTTCCAGGGTTCGTCCACGAAGTTCGGTTCGCTGCCACAGTTCTCGTTGTCCGACAACCTTGCGAACGCCAACCTCAAGCCGGAGCAAACCACCAGCTCAGAGGTCGGCGCAGAATTGGCATTCTTCGACAGTCGCGTGACACTGGACGCGAGCTATTACTCGAAGGAGACCAAGAATCAGATTCTCAATCTGGTCATTCCCCCGACGTCGGGTTACTCCACACAGGCGATCAACGCCGGCGAGATTGCGAACAAGGGATTTGAGGCGACGATCGGTGCCAGCGTCCTGAAGTCAGACAACGGAATAAACTGGACGAGCACCTTCAACTACGCGAAGAACAAGAGCCGCGTGGTGTCGCTAACGCCGGGTCTCACGACGGTTGTACTCGGAACACAGCGAAGCGCCTCCGTTACCGCGACGGTGGGACAGCCGTACGGCTTGCTTACTGGATACACTTTCCTACGTGATGCGAGCGGCAACCTGCTCACTCAGAACGGTATGCCGATTCGTGGTCCGCAGGCCGTGCTTGGAAACGTCAACCCGGATTGGGTTGGCGGCTGGAACAACGAGTTCAAGTTCCATCGTGTGACGGCGAGCTTCCTCCTCAGCTTCCATGAGGGCGGCAAGTTCTTCAGCAACACCAACATGATGTGCGATCAGAGCGGAATGTGCACG
The DNA here is from genome assembly GCA_039924325.1 of Gemmatimonadaceae bacterium. Lineage (GTDB taxonomy): Bacteria > Gemmatimonadota > Gemmatimonadetes > Gemmatimonadales > Gemmatimonadaceae > Fen-1247. Next base: position 4,467 of record JBDTAZ010000119.1, on the reverse strand, counting down.
AATACGCTCAAGGGTCGCGAAGTCGACTGGAATAACCCCGGTATCGTGGTCAAGGGAATCGACCAGACTACGAAACAGCCGAACACGATCAACGTGACGTCGGAGCAGTACTTTCAGTCGCTCTGGCTGATCAATCAGGCGTACACGTACGATGACAGCTACGTCAAGCTTCGCGAACTACGAGTTGGTTACGATCTCCCGTCGCGCTTTGCGGAGCGCTTCAATTCGCATTCGATGAACCTCTCCCTCGTCGGCCGAAATCTCTGGACGCACTCGAACGTCCCGAACATCGACCCCGAGTTCACATACAGCACTGGAAATGTACAGGGATTGGAATTTGCGCCTATGGCAACGACAAGAAGCATCGGACTCACGCTGCAGGTCACCCCATAAACCCCAACCGCATACCGAGGAGAGATCGATGACAAAGATTTGGCTTCGCGGCCTTACGGGGCTCGCGCTGATGGCAGGCGCAGTGGCGTGCAACACTGAAAACATTACGACCGCCAACCGAAACCCCAATAACCCGACCAGTGCGCCGGCAGGGGCGCTGTTCACCAATGCGACTGCATCCGCAGTCAGGCGTTGGGTTGGCTTCGGTGGTGCCGCTATCATTACTCAGCAACTTGCGAATACGACCTACCCGACGGCTGACTCGTATATCAGCCTCCAGGCAGACGGAACATCCGGGACTTTCAACGCACCTTACACAGGTGACCTCCAGGATTTGCGACAGGTTATCTCGAAGGGGAAAGCGTCCGGCGACGCTGGCGTATACGGGCCGGCGATGGTCCTGCAAACCTGGGACTTCAGTTACCTGACAGATCAGTGGGGTGATGTTCCATACTCTCAGGCTCTGCATGCCGATTCTGGCATTGTGACACCGCAGTACGACGCACAGAAGGACATCTACGCTGGTTTCTTCGTTACACTCAAGGCCGCTGCAGACGCGATGGCGGCACAGGCTCCGGGCGCGCCCGGGCTCGGTGGGGCAGATCCGATCTACGGAGGCAACCTCACCAAGTGGCGTCGCTTCGATAACTCGCTGCGTGCGCGTTACGCTCTGCGATTGATCAACGTGGATCCCGCGACCGCAAACGCTCAGCTTCAGGCGGCGTTTGCTGACGCCGGCGGCGTACTACAGTCAAACGCGGACAATGCCAGGCTCGTCTGGCCCGGCGACGGAGTGAACGACAATCCGTTCGCAGTTACGCTGAAGACTCGTGATGATGCGCGCCTTGCGCGTACCATGACGTCGCTGATGACCAACGACCCGCGTATCAAGGTCTATGGTCAGCCCGTTGTCGATTCCTCCGTGTATTCAGGAGGCTACGGCGGCATGCCGGCGGCGCTCAATCAGGATTCGGCCAATACCTGGTATAGAAAGGCGTCCCGACCGGGCACGATATTCTATCCAGGCGTAACGTCGTACGGAACGTTCGGTACAGCGGCTGGCGCCAAGACGCCGTCGTACCTCATGACATATGCGGAGTTGCTCTTCATCAGGGCCGAAGCAGCAGAGCGTGGCCTTGGTGGTTTGTCTGCCGGAGAAGCCGCGACCGATTACAACAACGCCATTCAGGCGTCGATGGACCAGTGGGGAGTTACTGATGCAGCTGCTATCAGTGCGTTCCTTGCCAGTCCCGCGGTTGCTTACCAGGGTGGTACCGCCGGCCTCAAGCAGATTGCAACCCAGAAATGGATTGCGCTCTTCTCCGACGACGCACAGGCGTGGGCGGAATGGCGCCGTACATGTCAGCCGAGCAACGTGGTTCCTGGGCCAGCTACAATCGTACCGTACATTCCGCGACGGTACTACTATTCCACAACCGAAGCGTCGGTCAATGCCACCAACCTGAACGCAGCGATTGCGCGGCAGGGTCCGGACAATTTCGGTACGCGAATATACTGGGATACCAAGCCGTCGGCCGCACCAACGTGTTAGTAGGCGATATCTGATAACGGAAGTAAATACGCCGGCAGCTCAATGAGCTGCCGGCGTATTGTTTTTGCGGGGATGTCGCGGCTCCGTTTGGAGCCGCGTGTCAGACAATCATCTCTGTGTGTTTGTGACAGTACCGCCGCAAGCACTGCTCTTCGGCGGCTGGTGCACTGGAACTGGCGTCAAACCCGCTGCTTTGAGATTCGCGTTGAGCGCGGGTATCGGCCCCGCGAGCAAGCGATTGAGTTCCGTGAGCGCGGCTCCAAGCGTCTGGCAGGTTCCCTTGGTGGTGCTGACGTTGTTGGTCGTGGGAGTGAGGTCGCCGAAGTCGGCGTCTTCAAGTTGCCGAGTGAGGTCTCGGTTGGCGATACCGATACTGCTATCCGCCAGTGTTGCGAGTTGCTTATCCAGCGTTCGCAGGCTGCCAAGCAACGCTGATGATGCAGACACGTTTGCGATGTGGGACGCGTTATCCGCTATAACGGTCCGCATTGTATCGAGCTGGAAGAACGCGAGATAACTGGCATCCATTCCAGTCGTCATCCGTTGCTCGAGCTGCAATTGCGCAGCAAGGCCGCTCTGCGGAACATCGATGCGCGGATCGTTAACGAGCGTAAGCGGCTGCTTGTACGTGTGTCCATCGACTGTCAGCGAGACTTCGTAGCGACCAGGAACGGCGATTGGTCCCGGCGGCTGCACGCGTGGGGTATGACCTTTTACCGCGTGCCACGTCAGCGTGTACTCGGTGTAGGTGAGCAGTCCTCCGTTATATCCGTACGGAAGCATCTTCGGATCCGGATACCGGAGATCCCAGAGGACACGATGAAGGCCGGCCGTCGTCGGAAGTCCTTCCGGCGGAGCGAACCAGTACATCGGCACGTTCGGCATGAGCGCCGGAGGTGGTGCAACGTTGGTGTACTCGCGCACGAGATTCCCATTCGAATCACGAATCGAAAGCGTGATCGGTCCCGTGGTGCTGCTGGCGAGATGGTAGTAAATGATAGCGCCTTCAGGAGCGTTATCACCGGCGGGCACTTCAGGTGGCCGAGGCGTGTCCTGGTCGTTATCCCAGCGCACGCGGTAGGTTTGTTCCGGCGTATACAGGTGAGCCGCAGGGCCAGCAGCTACAGCTGCGTGTGCGTACCGGAGCGGTGTAACATCATCCATGATCCAGAAGCCGCGGCCGTAGGTCGAGATCGCGACATCGTTCTTGTGAATGGCGATATCACTCACAATTGTACTGGGTAGATTCAGCTGCAACGACTGCCAGTGATCTCCCTTGTCGAACGATACCCACGCACCGTTCACCGTTCCCGCGTACAGCAGGTTCGGTGAAACAGGGTCTTCCCGAACAACGCGCACCAGATCATGGTCGGGCAGGCCAGTCACGATCTTGGTCCAGTGCTTCCCGTAGTCTTCAGTTCTGTAGATATACGGGTGCGAGTCGCCCGCCGCATTCACTGCTGCGTACGCCACGGCAGCGGTTGTGTGTGATGCATCTATTACAGCGACGCCGCCACGTGTCGGGAGTCCGGGTGGCGTGACATTGCTCCATGTCGTACCTCCGTCACGCGTCAGCTGGATGAGCCCGTTATTTGTACCCGCCCAGATCTGGCCGTTGCTCACCGCGGAGACGGATAACGTTTGAATGAACGCATCGTAACGCCGGAACACGAGCGACGCTCGATCGGTCGGTGTCACCTCGCCGCCGGCCGTGAGGTCGGGGCTTATGTGTTTCCAGGTGAGTGCGCCATCGGAAGAAGCCATGAGATATTGCGCGGCCATGTACATCAGACGCGGGTTCTGTGGAGAGAAAGCGAGGGGAGGGAGGCCGCCAAACCGGTCTTTCGCCGTCGGTGTGTAGAGCACGGCAACCTGACCGGTTGTCCGATCATACCGTCTGAGAACGTGGTACCAGCCCTGCGTCCATATCCAGCGGGGGTTGATTGGATCCGTGACGATCGCGCCGCGCTCGAAACCGCCTGCGGCGTACCAGTCGTTCTCGCGAATCCGGCCGTAATCGCTTCGGCTGAGTACGCACGCAGTGCCGCTGTCCTGCTGTGATCCGCAGACCCGATATGCGAAATCCCCGTCGATGGAAATGTTGTAGAACTGACCATTGGGAAGATTGAACCACGGCGTCCACGTCTTGCCGGCATCCACGCTGATCGTCGGCCCCTGGTCGGCGCCGGTGATGATACGCGCTGGATTCTCAGGATCGATCCACATGTGCCGCTCGTCGTCGCCGCCTGGGGCTCCCTTGAACGAAGAGAAGGTGTGACCGCCGTCTATGGATCGATACACCGACGTCCCGGTGAGATACACAACATCCGGGTTCTTGGGATCTACGTAAATGCTGCCTCCCGCGCTCCCGATTTCCTTGGTTCCTAGCGTCCAAGTGGCGCCGCCGTCATCCGAACGATAAATCCCGCCGGCATCGCGACCGGCGCCGCGGGCCTCGACGTACACACGTTGTCCGTGCGTCCCGGAGGCGACAGCAATCTCGAAGCCGGACTGGCCGGCCG
>JBDTAZ010000118.1:0-13822 GCA_039924325.1 Gemmatimonadaceae bacterium | reverse complement strand
TGCGGCCACACGCAGCATGTCAGACATGACCCACCATGGCAGGTACGCCCTTGGGTCATTACGGAATCGGGACGCGCGACGTTTCTTGGAAAAACGCTTGAATGCGTGAAGTGTTGTCAGCCCGAGGCGGCGTAGGACGGATTTCGCGAACCGCGCGGAGCCGGCGAGGATATTGTTCGTCCTGTATTGTTGTGATTTACCAGGCGCCGGGTGCGATCATTCCGGAGTGCCACATCGGGTCCCACACGAGATTCGTCTCGACTGCGCCAACTCCCGCAACCCGACCGACTGCGCTGCGAATCCCAGCTGTGATGATTCCTTCCATGGGGCAGCCTGGCGTCGTGAGTGTGTGTGTTACCCTGACACGTTCGCCGACCACCTCTGGCGCAGTTGTAACTCCAATGTCGTAAACAAGTCCAAGCGTTACGATGTCCAGACCAATTTCCGGATCGATGACAGTGCGAAGCGCGTTCCAGATTTCGGTTTCGTCAGTACCCTGTTCGCTCATCGAATTCGCTCGTGGGATGCATTGCATCCAGCAGTTGGCCACAAATCACGGCCAGCTCCTGCGAGGGCTGAATTTGTGAGTAGATTGAATGATCGCGCCGGTTTTCCGGAGAGAACGTGACGATTGTCACAATGAGAATCTTTACACTCCAGCGCAGATAAAAATGAATACCCAAACGAGTGCCCAACTCTGGGAGTGGGCAGAGTACTATTGCCCGTGGTGTTACGTGGCCGCCGTGCGCCTCCATCAGATGCAGGCGGAATTTGCGGGTCGCGTAACTTTTTCCACACGATTCTTCCCTTTGGAGTTGCGAGACGGCCACGCTCCACCTCGTGACATCCTGGAACAGGAATGGTGGCTCGCCGCGATACAGGAGCCAGCGGCACTCTTTGTCCCGTATAACGGAGACTGGCCCACAACTACGCTTCCCGCGTTCGATGTTGTGTGGGCTGCAAGGCGTCAGAGTGCCGCGGTAGCGATGGATCTGGATCTTCGGATACGGCGGGCTTTCTTTGGCGAGAGTCGCGACATTGGTAACCGTGATGTCGTTCTCGATATTGCGCGCGACATGGATCTGGATTTCTCACGTCTCGAATCGGATTCTGCTAGTCCCGAGGCTCGTGTAGCGGTTACCGAAGAGGCAACTTTGGGTCGCGAGCGCTATCGCGTTCGCGGTACGCCAACGTTGATGCTCGCTGACGGCAAACATCTCCATGCCCCGATTTCGATGCCCAGAATTCGGGACCGGAAGATCGTTTCGATGTCACCAATGACGTGCTTCGGAGTCGGTTGCATGGAAGAAACCCGAGCACTCTTCGACGCCGCCCTCGCACTCGAGGCAGCGCTTGCAGACGATCTCGACACAGTGGCAGACAGCACGATCGACACATTCCCAGCGAGTGATTCACCATCATGGTCGCCACTCAGGCTTGGTGCTCCATAAACATGCCCAAGGCCATGGATGAATCATCCGTTGGAATTGCAGAGCTACTGCGTCATCTCGCAATCTTTTCCGAGCTCGATGATTCTGTGATTCATCAGCTCGCGGCCCGGTGTGTCGCGCGTGACTTTCCGGCTGGAAAAGTTCTCTTCACACTCGGCGATGTTTGCCGCGGCCTTTACGTCATTGAGAGTGGCCGAGTTCGAATCTACAGAACGAGTCCGGATGGAAAGGAACAGGTACTTCACATCGAAGTTCCGGGACGCCCAGTTGCGGAACTCCCGCTTTTTGATGGAGGCGTCTATCCAGCGTCGGCAATCACGGCAGAGCCATCTCGCCTGATATTCCTGGCCAGGGACGACTTTGAATCCATGTATCGTACTCATCCGGACGTTGCACAGGCCATAATCAGAGGGCTTGGAAAGCGGTTGCGGCATCTCGTGCATGTCACCGAAACGCTCGCATTTCACGACGTCGCGGCACGATTGGCGATGCTTTACGTTGGCTATGCGGAGCGAACTGGAACCAAGACGCCGGACGGCATCGAGCTGAAGCTCGATCGTACACAGGAGGAACTGTCGCTCGAGATTGGCGCGGCGCGCGAGTCCGTTTCGCGCGCCATGCGACAGTTGAAGCACACGGGGCTGATCTCAACGCTCTCAAGAAATCGAGTGCTCATTCCGAACGTAGCGAAACTCCGAGCACGCGCGCAGGGCCGGTAACCAGCGGGGGTGACGTCATCCCGCCGAAGGGCGGGATCCATGTTGGCCAAGGCCGCGACGAGTGCGAAGAGTCCTGGGTCGGAGAATGGATCCCCGCATTCGCGGGGATGACGAGGTGTGGCCCGCGGCGATGACGAGGTGTGGCTCGCCGCGGGTGACAAAGTGTGGCCCACGGGGATGACGAAAGTTGGCTCGCGGGGCATGACGAAGTGTGGCCCACGGGAGTGACGGCGCACCAAGGCTCGGATCCGTCGGCCATCACGATGGCGCCAAAAACAGCAGCCGAATAGATTCAGTCGTTGACCGGGGTGCCTGCCCACAGAGGGCGCAGGCTGAGAGAGTCCCGTAGAACCTGATCCGGCTTGTACCGGCGTAGGGAGTCAGTGAAATGAATGGAGTTGCAGTATTCACGCGCCGAGCGCGCGTTCTGACGCTTGCCATTGCGGCGTCCCTTCCAGCCATCGCTTTGTTACCGGTCTCGCTTCGCGCACAGGGCACTACCCGCGATACAACCGCGTCTTCCGATTCAACCACCGCACGCAAGCTCGAACGTGTGATGATTTCGGCGGTTCGTGAATCAGCTGCCCCCATCTCCCAGAAGACTGTTACACAGAAGGAGATTCAGCAGCACTACTTCGGTCAGGACATCCCCCTTGTCCTGCAGAGCACGACGCCATCGCTTACATCGTACGCCGAAACCGGCAACTACTGGGGTTACAGCTACATACGGCTACGTGGAATCGATCAGTCCCGTATCAACATTACCATCGATGGCATACCACTCAACGATCCTGAAGACCAGGTGCTGTACTTTGCGGACTTCCCGGATCTCGCGAACAGTCTCCAGTCGATTCAGGTTCAGCGTGGGGTGGGGACGAGTAGCAATGGAACTGCCGCGTACGCAGGCTCGATCAACATGGAGACCACATCCCTCGTCGGCGCACCGCGTGGGGGTGCATTAGAGCTGCAAGGCGGCTCGTTCGGCTCGCGACGGGCAAGCCTGGATTACAATACTGGCCAGCTACCAAACCACTTCGCTTTCTACGGTCGCGTGTCGGCACTGCACACCGATGGCTACCGGTACCACTCCGGGGTGGAGGGCACTTCGGGATTCCTGAGCGGCGGATACTTCGGTGATCGCGATATTCTCAAGTTCACGGCAGTTTCAGGGTTGATGCGCGACACGATGGCATATCTCGCTGTCCCGGAAGCCGATCTCGCGGTCGATCGACGAATCAATCCACTTTCTCCGCGCGAACGCGATGGATTCGGCGAGCGCCTGCTTTCACTTGCATATACGCATCTGCTTAGCACCAATTCGTCAATATCGACAACGCTCTACCGCCTCTCGGCGACAGGCGATTACGATGTACTGCTCGATTCGCTCGAAACACTTCATCTCGATTTTGTTTCGTACGGAGTGATGAGCGCATGGAGTTACCATCGCGACGGTGTAAAGCTCGATCTTGGCGTAAACGCCGATACCTACGCCCGCGATCACTATGCATACATGCATCCGGACCTCACCAACGCACTCTACTTCAATACGGGGCACAAGAAGGATGAGGCGGCTTTCGCGAAGCTCGCGTACACACTCGGTCGGGCCACCCTCTTCGGAGATGCACAGGCACGGCACGCGACGTTCAGCTATAAGCCTGACAAGAACGCGGATATCGTTGGCTCCTCCATTTCATGGACCTTTCTGAATCCGAAAGCCGGCCTTACGTACCAGGTGACAGCACCACTCTCGCTGTATGCATCGTACGGCGTTACGACGCGCGAACCACCACGCACTGATATGTTCGCCGGCTTCGACAACCTCGACACCTCCAATGTCGCGTTTGTCGGGCAGTTCAACCGCGTTAAACCGGAGACGGTTCACGATATTGAGATTGGCACCAACTATCGCACCGCGACACTCGAACTTCAGGCCAATATCTACTCCATGGACTTCCAGAATGAAATCGCGCCGATCGGAGCACTGAGCTATCTCGGAAATCCCTTGAGCAAGAATGTGGCGTCCAGCTATCGCCGCGGAGTCGAGGCCGATGCTACCTATCGTGGCATCCCGCGCTGGCTACTGTCCGCAAACGCGAGCGAGAGCATGAACAGAATTCGCGAATACACGGATTCGACTGGTGACGTCCCGGTTACCTATCGCAACGTCGAACCATTGCTGACTCCACGCTTTCAGAGTTTCGGACGTGCGCAGTATTCAGTTACTCCGTCGCTCGATCTAGCCGTGCAGGGTCGCTACCAGAGCGTTGCGTTCCTGCAGAATACGAGCGATCGACGCTACGTTCTTCCCGCTGCGTCCGACATGGATGCGTCGGTCGGGTGGAAAATTGGAAACAATGAGTTGCTGTTTCGCGCCAACAATCTCACGGACAGCAAGAAATATGGGAGCGGGTATGCAAGCGATGGCGTTTCCTACTACTATGTGCTCCCACCGCGCAATTATTTCGTAACGCTCAAGATCGGGATCTAGAGGCTGGCTATCGCGCCATCGATCGCAGCATCGATCGCGCTGTGCGCAAGTTTTGTCCGATGCTCCCACGATCCCGATATTGCGACATACGGAGTATCAGATGCAGCAACTGCATCGTTGAAGAGCCGCTGGATTTCCTCGCGGTTCTTCTCACGATCGCGAACACCGTCGGGAACCCACGGCACGTCTATATCCATCAGCAGATAGAGACCTGGCCTGCGATCTCGCGCCGCCTGCCGGATCCACGGGGAGCAATAGTTGTAGTAATGGTCCGAGTACACTGTAGTGCTGAGCAGATCCGTATCCTGAATCAGCAATCGCGTGGCACGGCTAATGTGTTCGTCTTCCAGAGCAATTTGCCCGCGCGCAATTTCATCAGTGTCTTCAACTCGTATATCGCGACCGAGCGCAAGTGCGAATTCACGGACGAATTCTGGCGCCAGCTCCGCGCCGTAGTCGGCGGCGAGCTGGCGTGCCAGCACTGACTTCCCCGTAGATTCAGAGCCGGTCAGGACGACGCGGATGATCTTGCTGTTTCTAGCGATCGTTTCCATGCTATGTAACCAAGTGCCGCCAGCGCGAGATAAATCCCGTAATTGAAGGCGGTAAGATAGAGCCCCTTGAAGATGAACATTCCAACGTAGACGACATCAACCGCAATCCATATCAGCCAGTTCTCGATCAGTTTACGCGTCATCATCCATTGCGCGATCAGACTGACAGTGGTGGTTGCTGCGTCAACATACGGAAGGGCCGTGCCAGGGAGGCGCGATGTGATCGTGCCCAGCAACCCCCACATTATTACGGCCAACCCGCCGAGTACAACCCACGTCTTGCTCGACGTCCGCGATACAGCGATTGCCGTGCGACCGGCACCTCCGTAGAGCCACTCGTACCATCCGTACAGGGACAGCACGAAGTATACGACCTGCAGCCCCGTGTCTGAGTAGAGTCCCGATCGAAGAAACAGCGCTGAGAAGAGCGATACGTTGATCAGCGCCGTCGGCCAGCTCCAGATATTCTCCCGCGTACTCAGATAGACACTGACAATCCCGAAGAACACCGCGATCGCTTCAAGGCAACTCGAGCCGTGCGCGTTAAGCCAGGTGCAGATTGACAGACTCATGATTGATTCAGCAGTGATGGATCCAGTCTGACGAAACGTGAGTTGGTGTGTTCTTCTCTTCCCGTTTTGCTCTCCGCCACGCCATCCACGCGTACCACATCGGCGGTGAAGTCGAAGTTATTAGCCAAACCGTCAGCGTCTCCGTCATTGTGGCCGAGCAGGGAACTCCCTACCCCATAGAAATCCACCGGCACGCGTTCACCCTCAAACCGCTCGATTTTCCGGACGTGAAAACCGCCTGACACGCCGATCCGTACGTAGTCAAAGCCTTCTTCGTCCAGCGATGAACGGAGCAATCGCACGAGTTCGGGACAGACTCCGTTGAGCTGCATCTCAGGCTGGCGTATTGCATCTGCTTCGAGAGACTTGTCCACCAGTCTTTCGCTGGTATCCACGCGTACACCCCAGAGCGCGCCGTGACCGAACTGGTCGCGCATTGCACGCGCGACCGCGAGCGAGTCGCCAACCACATCGTTGTGATAGTCGGTGAGGCTCACGATATCAATGTTCAGGCCGGTATCGCGACAGAATTGGGTGAATGCCAAAGTCGCGCGCGGGATATCCCCATTGAACGCCGCGATCATTGAATGCGGCATCGTACCGACGCCGTCGGCGCCCCACCAGGCGCCGTTTGCGTCAGTTGACACGCTCGCGATACCACCAATTTTCGCCGCGAAACCGTCGGCGGTTTGCACTCGCCAGTCGTCGTGTCTTGCGCCCATGAATATCACGTGCTTTCCGTTCGATGCGTCGATAACGCGACGGACATTTGTCGCAATCAACGTCCGCCGCGCCAGGACGCCGAGATAGTCGGTTTCAAGGTGTGCGAATGCGAGATACGGTCCGGTGATGTGCATCACGGGTTCCCAGGGCACGATCAGGTCGCCGTCCACAAGCGTATCGATGGTTAGCTCGTCGAACTCGTATCGAGCGCCCGTGCGCGGATTTATCGCGAGCTGGGTTTCCAGCATCCGGATCGATTCATAAATCCCCGCGACAACTCCTGAACGTTTGGCGAAGATCTGCATGGTCACGCTCGGATCGAGTCCGGAATGAGCGAGCGTGGCGGCAGTAAGCACGAAGTAGCGATCGGCGAAGTAGCCGTCGGCCATGCGAGGATCGAATTGAAACAGTGAGGCTGGAAACTGCTGCGCCAACGCCTCGTGTAGCATCTGGGAGCGCGTCTTGTCGTCTGACCGGGAATGTTGGGCCATACCGCGAATTGTCATCCTCGTGCCTGAGACATCCGTCACACCTCTACGTAACGGATGAAGCTAGCCTATCTGTATGGCGACCGCTGAGCCTGAAATCGCGCTCGACGAGGACACCGTTCGCACCGCGCTCGCCGGTGTCCCGTACCCCGGCATGACGCGAGACCTCGTGTCGTTCGGCATGGTGAAGCACGTCAGCGTCTGTGGTACTCAGGTAAAGGTGCAGCTGGCACTGCGAACGGAGGATCCTTCGATCCCCGACCGGCTCGGGACCGCGATCCGCGATCATCTGGCTGCAATCGGCGCGACGCTGGTCTCAGTCGAGATCGTAAAGCCAGATCCGCAGACGCGTGCGCTTCCGCACTCTCCTACCGGCAAGGCGCCACGCGCTAGCGTGCCAGATCCGTGGGCCGAGCAGGTTCGGTTGACCAATGTTCGCGATGTAATCGCGGTTGGCGCGGGAAAGGGCGGCGTCGGAAAGAGCACAGTGGCGGTCAGCCTCGCTCTAGCTCTCGTTCGCGCTGGCTTCGTGGTAGGCCTCCTCGATGCCGACATCTACGGTCCGAGTGTTCCCATTCTCCTCGGCATCGAAAATGGATCACAGCAGATAAAGGTCACCGAGGACAAGCATATCATCCCGGTCGAAGTCTTCGGGCTTTCTCTGATCAGTTTTGGTTTCTTCCTGGGCGAGGGCTCGCCGGCAATTTGGCGAGGGCCCATGGTGTCCAAAGCGGTCAAGCAGTTTGCACGCGGCGTCGAATGGCCGCAGCTCGATGTGCTTATAGTCGACCTGCCCCCTGGAACGGGAGACATACCGTTGAGCCTCGTGCAGGCTATCGAGGTATCCGGAGCCGTGGTGGTCACGCAACCACAACGACTCGCTGGTGTCGAAGCGCAGAAGGCCGGTGAGATGTTCGCGCAACTCGACGTAGCGGTACTCGGCGTCGTCGAGAACATGACGGGCGCGTTCGGTTACGGGGGCGGCGAATCAGTTGCGTCGAATCTCGGAGTGCCGTTTCTCGGCACCGTTCCGTTTGACATAGACGTAGTGCATGAAGGGGATGCTGGAACGCCGACGGTTGTTACGCGGCAGGACTCGGAATTCTCTCGGAGTTTCGATGCGATCGCGCACAAGATCGTTGGGGCGCTGGGCTGGCAGCTCGCGCCAAACGTAAACGAGCCGTTGTGAGCACCGTCGCGTCGGCGCCAGCAATCCCACCGCGCACCGCAGCATCGGCCGGTCGGCCGATCGCCATGCCAGTCGGCGGCATGGCTGGCCTGACGATGCAGGGCACGCCATCTCTTCGACTACCCGGTGAGCATTTTGCAGCCGCGCTTTTCTTCCTCGGTGTCGGCTCAATTGGATTGATCTGGATAGCGCCTGAACTAGCCGCTGGCCTGTATCTGTCACCTCACGTAGCTGGTGTTACGCATTGCTTCACGCTCGGCTGGTTGAGCATGACGATATTCGGCGCGCTTTACCAGCTATTGCCAGTCGCTCTCGGAGTATCGATAAGATCGGAGCGCGCAGGCCACTTCAGTTTCTGGACATTCGTTCCTGGCGTCGCACTGTTTGCATCCGGCGTCGCGTTCAGTTCCGTCGACCTTCGATATGTCGGGATCGGATTGATAACCATCTCGATTGTCTGTTTGCTAATCAATGTCGGGATGTCGCTTCAACGTGTAGCAAAACGCGATGTAATCTGGGCGGCCGTCACAACAGGAATCTCTTTTCTCGGAGCAACACTACTGCTCGGTGCGCTGCTCGCGGAGAACATGCGGGTCGGCTTCCTTGGTGAGGCACGGATCCGGGTCCTTACAACACATCTGCATGTTGCCATGCTCGGGTGGGTGCTGATAATGATCATGGGGATTTCACACCGACTGCTCCCCATGTTCCTTCTGGCGCACACAGCTGGTACGCAATGGACCAGGCGTGCACTGACTTTCGTAGCTCCGGGTGTGGTCATTCTCGGTTGCGGACTCGCGACCAATCACCGCATTGCCGGCGTGTCCATCTCGTGGGTTGGCGTGATACTCGTTGAAGCAGGGATCGTGTGCTTCCTCAGACAGGCGTGGCTGTTCTTCGTGGCACGCAAGCGTCCGCGTCTGGATGCTGGTCTTCGGCACGCAGCTGTCGCACTAATTTTTCTCGGCTGCGCCGCAATCCTCGCGCCAATCGTGATGTTGAGTGGCATGGACGCCAGGCAGCTCGACACGGGCTACGTCCTGATCGGTTTGCTTGGCGGGCTTACGCTTTACGTGGTCGGACAGTTCTACAAGGTTGTCCCCTTCCTCGCGTGGATGGCGCGTTTTCACGACGACATGGGCAAGAGGCGTGTGCCTACGGTTGCACAACTTTACTCGTCACGCATCGCGCACGTTGACCTGCTTCTCTTCGTGCTCGGCATCGGTGGGATGTTCGGAGGTGTCCTCGCTGGGATATCCACCATCGTGCGGGTTGGAGCTTGGTTGTTTGCATTCGGAGTTGCACTGTTCGTCAGTCAGATAATCCGCGTTGCATTCGGCACTTCGTTTGGAGTCGCCACACCGGCGCCTTCGATACCTCCAGCAAGGGCAGTTGCATGAGCACCAGCGTTGCACCAATCAAAGCCTCCGACAAGCTGCAAAGCCTGTTCGAGCGCGACGAGCGGTTGATCGATGTGATTGCAAGCCATTCGCCTCAACTCGCGAAACTTCGAAATTCGCCGATGCGTCGCATCATGGCTCGCGTAACAACTGTCTCGCAGGCGGCGCGTCTTTGTAATATCCCTGCTGAAACGCTCGTGCACGATCTCAATGAGGTTTTGGGAATCAAGACAGTCACGGACTTGCAAGGCGAACCGGAGATGTCAGCAACTGACGCGGACGACCTGTCATCTGTTCCGTCGTTTGAATCCGCAATTGAACTGGACGTACGTGACGAGCTTTCCAAGGGCGGGGAGCCATTCTCCAGGATCATGGCTGCGGTGGCCAACCTGGGAAGCGACGGTGTGCTTCACCTTCGTGCGCCGTTCGAACCGGTTCCGCTATTCGGCGTGATGGCAAAGCGGGGGTTTGGCCACAAGGTCCAAAAGCATGCGGACGACGACTGGTCTGTGTGGTTCTTCCGCCAAACGAAGCGTGACGCGAGCGCCGACCAGGATCCGTCGGTGCGGGAAGCACCTAACGCATCAGCGCCCAGTTCGTCGGCCGGTGCCGCAATCCACGATGAGGCCCCAGCGCGGACCGAAGTCTGGCTCGACGTCCGCGATCTTGAACCGCCCGAGCCGCTAGTGCGCACGCTTGAAGCACTGGAGGAGCTGCCGAGTGACAGCATGCTAGTCCAGGTCAACATGCGTGTTCCGCAGTTCCTCCTACCCATCCTGAGAGAGCGAGGATTTCACTTCACGATAGATGAATCGCAGGAGAATGAAGTACACGTAAGAATCTGGCGCAACGATTGATACAGATGCATTCAACTATAAAGGAGTCGGCAATGCCGCAGTCAGTAACACCCGAATCAACCAATCTTACAATTGAGCTCGATGCGCGCGTAATCGCGCCACGCGAGAAGCATCCCACGATATTCCGTACCTTCGACGGGCTCAAGAGTGGCCAGTCGATGATACTCATTAACGATCACGACCCGCGCCCTCTGCGGTATCAGCTTCTTGCGGAGCGACCAAACACTTTTGATTGGGTGTACGAGGAAGAGGGACCAACCGTCTGGCGCGTCCGCATAACCCGCAAGTAATCAGTATTCCGTCAGCGATGCAGCCTTCCCGGCCGTCCTCATAAATCGGGCGACCGGAAGGCGTTGTTGGAGGATCGATCGTACAGTTAAGCCCGCGCGCCCTGACTTTCGGCCACCAACAGATTCGATGCCATTTCGTCGGCGGATGACTCGCAGTAGTCACTTGCCTGCGCGGCCAGCTCATGTCGGATTCTCGATGCGGCCACCACCATTGCATCGATAGCCGGCCGCACTTCTTCCCAGCGCCTGGTTTTCAATCCGCAGTCGGGATTCACCCAAAGCTGCTGCGGCTCCAGCACTGCGAGTGCCTTTCTGAGTAGCGCCGAAATGTTCTTCACTGATGGAATTCCCGGCGAATGCACGTCGTACACACCTGGACCGACGCTGTTTGGATATCCTGTCCGCCCGAACGTCTCAAGCAGCTCCATGTCGGAGCGAGAAGTTTCGATCGATAGCACATCCGCATCCATTTCCGATACGGCGGCGATGATGTCATCGAATTCCGAATAGCACATGTGGGTGTGAATCTGCGTTTCATCCCGAACCCCACTGGACGCCAGGCGAAATGCATCGACCGCCCATCGCAGATATTCCGCCCACTCTTCACGTCGCAGTGGAAGTCCTTCGCGGATAGCCGGCTCGTCAATCTGAATCACGCGAATGCCGGCTTTCTCTAGATCAGCAACCTCGTCGCGGATCGCCAGCGCAAGTTGGCGGCATGTCAGCGCGCGTGGCTGGTCATCTCGCACAAACGACCACTGCAGCATGGTAACGGGGCCAGTAAGCATCCCTTTCACCGGTCGTTCAGTGAGTGTTTGAGCGTACTGCGACCAGGCGACTGTCATCGCCTCTGGGCGAGATACGTCGCCGTATATGATCGGTGGCTTTACGCACCGCGATCCATAGCTCTGCACCCAACCGTTGCGGGTGAAGGCGAAACCTTTCAACTGAGTCGCGAAATATTCGACCATGTCATTGCGCTCAAACTCACCGTGCACGAGCACATCGAGGCCTACCTCTTCCTGGAAGCGAATGGTTTCCGTGATTTTGGCACGCAGGAATGTCTCGTACTGATCGTCGGTCATCCGTCCTGCACGATGATCGGAACGCGCGCGTCGAATTTCCGCGGTCTGCGGAAATGACCCAATGGTTGTGGTCGGTAGCAGCGGCAGGTTGAGCGCGGCTGCCTGTATCTCGCGACGCTTCTGGTAAGGGGTCGTTCTTTGCGCCATTTCCTCCGTTACATTCCCCTCGCGATGACGCACATCGGCGTCATGAATCCTCGGCGAGTTGCGACGGCGTTTCATGGCATGACGCGCCTCGATGAACGCCTGCCTGTAAACCGAGGGTCGGTCTTCCGACCCACTTACGGCTTCTGCTAGTAGTGCCACTTCGCGCAGCTTCTGCTTCGCGAATGCTAGCCACTCGAGAAGACCGCCGTCGATGTCCGTCTCGCCCGTTAGATCGATCGGCACATGGAGCAGTGAACACGATGGGGCGACCAGCGTACGATCGGGGCCGAGCTTCCTCGCCGCCTGATCGACCAGCCGAAACGCGGTATCGAGATCCGCCCGCCAGATGTTGCGCCCGTCCACGACACCGAGTGAAAGCGACAGTCGTGGAGGAATGGACTCAAGCGCACGCGCAAGTTGCGACGGTGCGCGGACAAGATCGATGTGCAACGCCGCTACCGGGAGATCAAGCGCGGCCGAAAGATTATCCCCGAGATCACCAAAATACGTGGCAACAAGCACCTTCGGACCAGCTGCGCCGAGCCGTTCGTAGGTCCTGGCATAGAGATCAAGTATCGATACGTCGCGCACTCCGATCAGACACGGCTCGTCGATCTGAACCCAACTGGCTCCCTCCAACTTCAAGCGCTGCAGGAGTTGCTCATATACCGGGATTATTTGCGGCAACAACGAAATGGGTTCCACTGCGTCGTCGCGACTCTTGCCAAGGAGAAGCAATGAGATCGGTCCCAGCAGCACCGGGCGAGTGATGATACCCGCTACTTTCGCTTCGATGAATTCATCGATCGGCTTTTTCGAATTGAGTCGAAACTCCTGACCCCTCTCGAATTCCGGAACGATGTAGTGGTAGTTGGTATCAAACCACTTGGTCATTTCCATCGCTGGGACGGTCGCTTCGTGGCCGGTCAGGCCGCGCGCCATGGCGAAGTATCGCGCGACGTCGTCGAGTTCGTCCAATTCATCGAAGCGCGATGGAATTGCGCCTACCATCACTGCAGTATCAAGTACGTGATCGTACAAGGAGAAGTCGTTCGACGGGACGTGTTCAATTCGCCGGCGCGATTGTAACTCCCAGTGCCTCAACCGCAGAGATCTGGCGACGTCCATTAATTCCGCCGCGGTCGAGCGGCCGCCCCAGTGATCCTCGAGGGCTCGCTTCAGCTCACGTGCCTGGCCGATCCTTGGGAAGCCAAGATTGGTTGCAATCGCCATTGGGGTGGGTGTTGGAGAGGAAAGCGTGGGTTCCGAAGCGGGAGTGGCGCCCGTCGGATGCTCCCATGTAACCCTAGCCCGCGATTAGCCCTGTGAGTGTGACGCATGTCACGACCTCGGCGGCGTCCGCACATTTGCGCGGCCATCGCGGCGCTGTATAGTTCCTCATCATGTACACGCTCGTACGTCGCTACGTCAAAACGGCCGTCGCGTTCCTTCTGATCGGCCTGGCCATAGGCACATGGTTGATCGCGCGCAGAGAGCTTGCAGGCGCCGCGCCCGATCCATATCTGGTGAGCGCGCACACGCATGCGCTGTTTGTCGGGTTCGTGATGATGATGATCATGGGAGTAGCGCTCTGGCTCTTCCCGCGACCAGAGAAAACGGACGTGAGGTATGATCCGCGGCTTGCGAGCACCGCGTACTGGCTTATCACCGTCGGCACGTTCGTCCGAGTAAGCGGAGAAGTCCTCCGATCAAGTCTGTTTGGACTTAATAGCTCGGCGTTATGGTTGCGGGTCGCGATAGTGGTGGCGGGTTTTCTGCAGGCAATCGCGCTCGGTGTATTCTTCTTCACTATGTGGTCGCGAATCCGGCCAGTGGGCAGTCAGGCCCGCGAGGCAAAG
>JBDTAZ010000117.1:0-10950 GCA_039924325.1 Gemmatimonadaceae bacterium | reverse complement strand
CCTCATTGCCCGTGAGCTGAATCACGGCGAAGAAGACGCCGTGCTCCTCGGCCCGATCCCGCGCAAGCCGCTCCCATCGGTGCATGCTCGCGGGTCCGCGCATCTCCTCGTCCGGTTGAGGCCAGGCCCCGCGCGCGGGTGATGCGGACGGAACGAAGATTATCTGCGCCCCATCGAGCGCCGCTGCTGTGGCCGTCACAGCGTGCCATGCGTCCTCGCAGATCAGGAGCGCTGCACGTCCCCAACGGGTGTCGAACGCGCGAATACCCAGCCCATGCTCAACGAACCGCTCCTCGTCGAACAATCCGTAGGTGGGGAGAAAAAGCTTCCGGTGAATGTGCGCGACGACTGGCTCGTCGTCGCCAAGCGTCACGTACATCGCACTGTTGAAGTAAGTGTTTTCGTGCAGCTCGTAGAAGCCGGCGACCACGTCCACCTGGCCCTTGCAATGCGCGCGAAACGCACCATTCAGATCTCTTGCGAACGTCGTAGCTGGAATGGCAACGTCGCGCACTCCCCCCTCGACGAAGTACCCGGTCAACACCGTTTCCGAAAACGCTATCACGTCAGGCCGCACGTCTACGTTGAACAACGTATCGAACAAGTGTTCGAAGCGCTTCAGATTCCCGTTGTAATCGCCTTTGCGAGGCTGGAACTGGACCACCGTGAGATTGACCGAGTCTGCCATGCTGGAAACTTCACACGAAGCGAAGTGACTTGGTAGATGCGCCTTACTGCACTCGCAGCGTCCCTTCGCTTACCAGGACCGATTTACCTGCGACGCGGACGGTGTGCACGGCTCCGTTTTTCCGCTCTGCGGAGATCATCAACGTGCTCGGCCGCCCCATCTCGACACCCTGCGCGACCGTCCAGCGCAGTGTCGCCTTGTCCGCCGATCTTTTTGCGAGATACCCTGCCAGACATACCGCGGCGGAACCGGTCGCCGGATCCTCACCTATTCCGAGATCGGGCGCGAACATCCGCGCGCGAATCACGCCTTCACTTGTCGCGGCGGCCTTGTCGAACAGATATATCTCGCGAGCCCACGTTCCTGAGAGCACGCGCTCAAATGCGGCCCGATCCAGGCGCGCGCGACTGACGGCATCGCGACTTGCGAGCGGGACGACAAGAAATGGGACACCACACGAAACAGCTTCCGTCGCGAACTTGCCTGTGGACACGTCCGCTTCACCTAAGGACAGAACGGCCGCGACATCCTTCGCGCTCGGGACATCGTTTCGGAACTCCGGTGCCTGAGCTGCGGTGAGCTCCGCAGAGATCGGATAGCCGTTTGCAACCTGGATTGTTACCGCAACCGGCCCAACGCCCTCTTCAAGCACGATCCGTGTTTCCCCGTCGGTGAGCGGTATCATGCCTGTCGCTGCCAGCAGGAAAGCCGTACCTACAGTTGGGTGACCCGCAAACGGCAGCTCTCGGCCCGGCGTGAAGATCCGAACACGTCGAGTGTGGGCGGGATCTTGAGGAGGAAGCACGAAAACAGTCTCGGATAGATTGAACTCGCGAGTAATCTGTTCCATCTGCTCCGTACTCAACCCGCGTGCATCGGTCAGCACAGCGAGCGGATTGCCGCCGAATAACGTGTCGGTGAAAACGTCAAGCGTACGAAATGAATACGACTCGCTCATAGCATCGGATCAGGTTTCGGGGTTATTCCGAACGACACTGCGTTTTGATAGGCGCGATGATTCGGATCGCGCCACTCCGTGTCAATGATGCTGTAGTACACGGTGTCGCGCAGCCGGCCCTCTCGGACGATTTTGTGCTGCCGGAAGATGCCCTCGCATTTTGCGCCAAGACGTTCAATGGCAGCGCGCGACTTCGCGTTGCGTACGTCGGTCTTGATCTCGACGCGCAGTGCGCCCCAATGGTCGAAAGCATGCTGCAGCATCAGCGACTTGGCTTCTCCGTTGATACCCGTTCGCTGGCGGTCAGGGCTCATCCATGTCCAGCCGATTTCAACGTGGTGATCGTTGAGGTCGATGTTGGCGAACCGCGTCGATCCGATGACCGCTCCCGTCTTGGCGTCGGTCGTGACGAACGGGATCGCAGTGCCCGCATCTCGCTCGGCGAGCGCGACGTCCACGTACTGACGCATGTCTTCAATCCTGTTCATCGGCAGAGTCCCCGTCAGTTCCCAGATCGGCGGGAAATTCGCAGCCGCGAACAGTGCTTGGACGTGGTCTCGCGTCATTGGGATGAGTCGGACCTTGCGACCTTCCAGCGTCACCGGTGCAATAGTCATCGGGGCCGCTTTTACGTAACGCGTCGTCTCGTGCATTTGTTCCTGTCTTTCGAGTCAGGACATGAATCTAATTGATATGGGCCGGACTCATTATGCCCGGCGCTCTGCGCACCGACCTACAGAATCTCCGACTCTCGCGTTACTTCTGTTTCTCGCCGCTTGCCGCCGAATTCCGGAGGAAGATTGTAATGCCGCTGCCTCACCGCAGCTGCATCGATCCGCGCGACCTCTTCGGGCCCCGCTGCGATGTACTCGGTCGGCACGTGAGTCCCACGCCGAGCGAGCTTCTCGGTCATGATTGTATATCGCATCATGAGCGACGAGATGATGAACGCGGCCGTGCAGCCGCCGAGCAGTGGTAGCAGGCCAATCGGTTGGCGCGTGGTTTCAAACGCGAACACGACTGAAGTCAGGAGCGCTCGGGACGCACCGGCAAAAATCGCCGCCATGCCAACCAGCGCAGCGATGCGCGGGTCGATACCCAGGCCCGGAAACCAGTGAACGCAAAGTATCCCCAATAGCGCGCCAAGTCCGCCGCCGATCGTGAACAACGGCGCAAGTGTACCGCCGGATGTGCCGCTCCCGAGCGCAATCGCCCAGGAAACGAACTTGAGAACAACCAGTGCAATCAGCACCACATTGGTGAAATTACCGGCCAGGATGTTCGAGATGTTGTCGTATCCAACCCCAAGCGTGCGCGGCTCGAAGTATCCGATGACGCCCACAACTACCGCCCCGATCGCCGGAAACCACATCCAGTGAATCGGCAACTTCTCGAAACCTTCTTCGATGTAGTAGAGAGACTTCGTGACGAAGACTGCAGCGATTCCCACAATCGCACCGAGCACCATGTACGTGATGAGTGCGTCGCCGCTCGGCTGCGTCAGTTGGGGCATCGCGAATACGCCGGCGGATCCTTCAAACACCATGCGTATCCCTGTCGCCGTAGCGGATGCGAGTGCAACGGGCACAAGCGAGCGTGGGCGATATTCGAACAACAAGAGTTCGATCGCGAGCAGAACTGCCGCCACAGGCGTTCCGAAAATCGCAGCCATGCCGGCCGCGGCACCTGCCGCGAGTAGTGTTTTCCGCTCGTCCGGTGTGGTATGCAGTACCTGACCGACGAGTGAGCCCAGCGCTCCACCGGTCGCGATGATTGGGCCCTCGGCGCCGAACGGACCGCCGCTTCCAATAGCGATCGCTGCAGACAGCGGTTTGAGAACAGTGATCTTCGGCGAGATCTTGCTCTCGTTAAGGAGGATCTGCTCCATCGCCTCGGGAATGCCGTGCCCGCGAATTGCGCCGGAGCCGTATCGGGCCATCACGCCAACGATCAGGCCACCAATCACCGGCATGACAATCACCCAGAGCCCCAGGTGGTTGCCCGCCGGCGAGTTGTTCGCGACGCTGAACGAACCGTAGAACATGATGTTGGTGACGAGTCTGATCGCGGAAATGAGCAGTTGCGCGATGCCAACCGCTCCGATGCCGATCAGTACTGCAAGCGCCGAAATGACGAGCGTGCGGCGTTGTTCGACATCGTAGAACGGGGGGGTGTGGACTGTTTCAGTGGCTGCGGGGCGCGTCATCTTCGAATATCAGGGTGGCGGGTTCGTCCCCAGCGCCGAGAAGGGCGACAAGGTTGTTCAGTTCGGTGGCCAGGAGTTGTAGCGAGTCTGCTGGCAGGCACGCAAGTGCGTGCGTAAGGCGTTGCTGGACCGTGGATGGTTTGCTGCGCATCAGCGAAATGCCGTCGCTGGTGATGACGACCTGGGTCCGACGCGCGTCAGTCACCGACGGCTGACGTGCGACCAGTCCCTTGGCTTCAAGTCTGCTGACCACGACGGACACGGAGCTTTGATCCGTGGAGGTTCGTTCGGCGAGCTCGTTCATCGATTCGGCAGGAGCGGACAGGAGGAGTTGCAGGACGAACGTTTGCGCCGTGCTCAGGCCGGTGTCGCGCTCGACAGAAACCGCGGTCGTGCGGAGCGTTCGAACGAGTCGTCGAATCGCGATGAGCGCGTGACCGACGACCTCCGGTGGATTTGTATTGGTCCCCATGGATATTAAGCTAACACGCCATGCTGCAAGCACATAGCGGAAACTTCCCCAACCCCCAGGGTTATCTTGAAACCATGATTAAAGCCGCCGGGCGAATTGTCCGAGCCAGTGCCACGCTGGCGCTTCTTACGCCCGTGTGGGCGGTCGGCGCCCAGACATCTACCGGCGAACCCTGGCGGATCAACGCGCTCCCTCAGTCGTCGCTGGTCTTCGCCAACGATGGCTCTCTGATCGGCGAGATCGGCCGCGAGCTCAGGACGAGCATTTCGATCAGGACGCTGCCCAAGTACGTTGGCCAGGCCTTTGTGGCCGTCGAGGACCAGCGTTTCTACCAGCACAATGGTGTTGACCTGATCGGAATAGCCGGCGCAATCAAGGATGACATTATGGGCGATCGGCGTGGCGCAAGCACGATCACCCAGCAGCTCGTCGGCAACATGCATCCAGACGTGATCAATCGAAACGATCAGAGCATCAGCCGCAAACTTCGCGAGCAACAGGCCGCGCGCGAAATGGAGAAGCATTACAACAAGGAACAGATCCTCGAGGGATATCTGAACACCATCTCCTTCGGTCACGGATACTACGGCGTCGAGAGCGCCGCTCGACACTACTTTGGGAAGTCTGCTGCAAACCTCACCCTGGCGGAAGCAGCTACGCTTGCCGCGATGCCGAAGGGACCGGCGATATACGATCCAGTGCTTCATTCGGCGCGGACGCGTGAACGTCGCAACACCGTGCTTGCACTCATGGCGCAGCAGCACTACATCACACAAGCCGAAGCCCGAACTGCGCAGAATTCGCCGCTCGTCACCGCGCCAGATTGGGGCATGCCGGTGCCTGCGCGGTATTACGTAGACGTCGTCCGCATTCAGGCTACGCGTGCTGGAGCCCCGGTGATGTCTGGCGGTTACAAGATCTACACGGGTCTCGATCCGCTACTGCAGACGGCCGCGACGGACGCGTTGACCGCACAGGCAGACGCCATAGAATCGGCCAAGGGTTATCGTCACCCGACAATTGCTTCGGGCAGTGGTTACCTGCAGGGCGCCGTCGTTGCGATCGACCCGAATACCGGCGATGTACGCGCTCTGGTCGGCGGCCGCGATTACGCGCGCAGCTCATACGATCGCGCGATCGACGGGATGCGTCAGCCGGGTTCTTCATTCAAGCCGATTGTGTACGCGACTGCGATCGCGGACAGCATGGCGCCGACGACGATGGTTGCGGATACCGCGATCAAAATCCTGCTGCCCAACGGTTCGTACTACCGCCCAGATGACGACGATCATCGGTACCTGGGCATGATCACGATGCGCGAGGCGCTTGCGAAGTCCCGCAACATCGTCGCCGTGGAACTGGGCCAGCAACTCGGTATGGACAGTGTCATCGCGACCGCCCGAAGGATGGGCATCACCTCCCCGATCGCCCCAGTGCCCGCCAGCGCGATCGGTGCTTCAACCGTGCAACCGCTCAATCTCGTTAGTGCATACACAACGTTCGCAAATCTGGGCACGCCGGTCACGCCACGGTTCATCTACCGCATACAGGATCCAACGGGCAAGACCGTTTATACGCAGCAGGTACACGCACTCACGCCGGCGCTGGATCCTCGGGTAACATTCGTGACTCGCGACATGATGCGCGATGTAGTTGACCGTGGCACCGCGACGTCCGTGCGCAAGTACGTTCCGGCCAGCATCCCCGTTGCTGGCAAGACTGGTACGACGAACAGCAACACAGACGCTTGGTTCATCGGAGTCACGCCGGGACTCGTCGCGGGTGTTTGGATGGGCTTCGATCAACCCACGCCAATGGGCAGCGGCGCGGCTGGCGGCTCGTACTCGGCGCCCGTGTGGGGACGAATGGTTCAGCAGTATCTGAATGCGCGTGGCGCGCGTGATGTTACGTGGGCGCCTCCGATCGGAGTGATAAGTGCAGAATTCGATCGTTCCACCGGGCAGATGGCTACAGCGCTGACGCCGACGGATAAGCGGTACACTGAATACTTCGTGGAAGGCACCGAGCCAGCTTCGCTGAAGCTGGATCCGCGGGTGGCGTTCAGCGCTGGCGCGCTGGTCTTCTAGCTGACGTAGCCCATTATGCGCACGCTGTACGTGCTCTCGCGCGTGCTTCCATTCATCGGCTCCTTCCGACGCGACGTGCGTCGCTGGATTGTGATCGGTCGCCCGGCCAAACGATCGGCTGCGTTCCATGCCCGGCGAGCGGAGCGGCTCGTCGCAACCATCGCGAAACTCGGTCCGAGTTTCGTCAAGATTGCGCAAGTCTTCGCTGGTCGCGCGGATCTTCTCCCCGAGCCGTACGTGACGGCGATCAGTTCACTTACAGATCGTGTTCCGCCGGTACCTGTCGATCAGATCGAGCGCGTCATCGAAGAGGAGTACGGAAAGCCTGTAAATGAACTATTCACCGATTGGTCCCGCATCCCGCTCGCATCCGCGTCGCTAGGTCAGGTGCATCGCGCGCGATATCTGGGTGTGGACGTGGTCGTCAAGGTATTGCGACCGAACATCGAACATACGGTCGCCGCCGACGTGAAGGCTTCAGCGCTAATTCTGGGATGGGCTGAGCACTTCTTCCCGAATCCGCACGTGCTTGGATTGCGGGCGATACTCGGCGAGTTCGCGCGCAGAATCGGTGATGAGATGGATTTTCGCAAGGAAGGCGAATACGCGGAACGGATTCGTGCGAACTTCGCTTTCAATCCCAAGGTAGCCGTACCAATCGTATTCGCTGAGATGACGCGACGCCGAGCACTCGTGCTGGAGTACATGGCCGGAACGCGGATCGATGCGCTCGCGCCGTTGATCGCCAGCGGAGTAGTAGACACCGGCTACCTCGTACGAACGGTGATGGAACTGTACGTGCAGATGATGCTGGTAGACGGATTCTTTCACGCGGACCCGCATCCGGGCAATCTGCTCTGGGGCGACGACGGACGCGTGGTGCTTCTCGATTTCGGGTTGGTCGTGGACGTTCCGCGCGCGACGCGACTTGCGCTGGTGCGTACCGTCTTCGCCGCGATCAAGAAAGACACCAACGCGGTAGTGGATGGATTCTACGGGCTCGGCGTGGTGCAGCCGGGTGTGGATCGTCACGTGATGTTGCGGCTCGTTGAGACACTTCTCAGTGTCGCATTTGAGAAGACAACGACGCAGGAACGAATTGAATTCGTCGAGCGCGAGTTGCTGGCTGATCAGGTGCTGGAAACCCTGTACGATTTTCCTGTGATACTACCGCCGGACATGGTGTATTTCGCGCGGACCGCCGCGCTTATCGAAGGGCTTGGCGTTCGCTACGATGCGCGCTTCAACGCGCTACTGGTCGTCGCCCCAATCGCGATGACAATGCGACGGCAGATCCTCACATCGCTGGGTGAGCTCGATCTATCCGACTCTCGCGATACGATTCAGACGGTCACCGGTTTCCTTCGCGCGGCCGGCGGAATAGTTTCGCGGGCTGCTCGAGAGCTGAGCATCGTCGCGATCGAGGCGATAAGCACAATCCAGCCGAGCCACGAGATCCGCTCCGGCCAGTCCAGATCCACCAGCACTCGCCAGATAACCAACGGCGCCGTCAAAACAGTTGCGAACATCGACGAACCGGCATCCGGCGTGTCGCGGATGTAAACGTCCACCGCGTGACGGCGCTTGATCCTGATGTCGCGCTGAATCGCGGAATCCAGTTGCGCCGGATTCATGTCGCGCCAGCCTGGCAGTTGCATGATGCTCCAGCCGATAGCGGTGCTGCCCCAGCCGTGGTTGTCAGATCCAGCCACCACCGCGAGGTTCAGCGTGTCGGCGAAAGCGATGATGCTCGCGCGCGTGCGCTGAATGATGCCGATCCCCTTGGGTGCGCCGTCGCTCAGCTCAACAGCGTAAAGGCGGGCGAAGCCGTGCAACTCGTTGTCGGGCAGCTTGGTGATATTGCCAGGAATCGTAAGAATCAACATGGGAACTCCACCGGATACAGTCACAGCGGTGTCGCGCGCCGGGTCGTGCCAGTCTCCCTTCGGATCGAATGCGAATGATGAGTCGATTCCAATGGCGACGATGTGTTCGTACTGATCCCGTGCCTCGAGCGCGGGCAGGAGAACAGTTGCATCTCCCGCACGAGCTGGGTTTCCCGCAATGCCCGCCTTCGCTCCGACGAGGCTCTTGTGATCACTGACGTATGCAACATCGAATCCTGCTGCGCCGTGCCAGGCACGGTTGCGTTCCGGAGTGAACCACTTCGCGCCATCCCATGATGCATTCGTATGACTGTGAAAATCAATTGCGAGTTTGTTGGGATCGTGCAGCATGATGCCGGCCATTGGTCGCGGCAGAACAGCACCGCCTCCATACACGATCACAATTCCCACCAGCGTCGCGAGCATCGCGCCGGCCTCGCGCAGCACGGAGGTCCCACGATCACGCGCCCGAACCACACGCCACGCAATCACCAGGAGAAAGACGGTCCCGAGTATTGCGAAGTGTTGGTGAAGCGATAGCAGCGTTAGCGCGTCGAGAAGCGTGCAGATCGGCGCCAGCATAGTGTATGCTGCTGAGTGTACCAGCGACGCGTCGGTTACAGGAACACCGGATTCTGCATTCAGAATCGGTGTCGCACCGACGAACGCGGTTCCGAGGACGAGGAGGCCGGTGACGGCCAGAGCTGCTAAGCCTTTGGAAAATCTCACAGGCCGTAATCTATTTTGACCGCGACGGCGCGGCGATTGCGTTGTATTCGGTAGCTTTCTAGGGCACACCCACCGAAATCGAGGAAATCCATGATAAACCGGTTAGCATCGCTCGCTCTTGCCGCCATGCTTGTACCAGCCGCCGTCTTCGCTCAGAGCGCGACTGCTCTGGCGCCAGCGTCGCCTGTTCCAGCTGTTTCCACCGCGCCGACGGCCGCACCGTCGATGGTCCGGTCCGACGTGGCCGGCGTCCAAGTCAAGGCCGACGCGAACGCTCCGCTCGTGGTCAGCAGCGCGGCATCCGAAGGGCTGCATCAGGGAGAGGGCGTCGCCCTCATGGCAGTTGGTGGGGCGGCGTTGGTCGCGGGCCTCCTCGTCGGTGGCAACGCAGGCTCCGCTGTAGCACTCGGCGGCGTCGCGGTCGGACTCGTTGGACTCTACGAATACGTTCGATAATTACGGCTCGAGGCTGAGCGTCTCCGTTCGAACGAGTGTTCGGGTAAGACTGATAGCTGGTAGAGACCGAAAAAGGGGGACGCAAACTTTGCGTCCCCCTTTTTCGTACCTCGTTTAGCCGTTTAGGATCAAGACGCTGCGGCCAACTTGGGCTCTTCCTTCTCTGGTTCCAGCGCATACTTGAGCACTTCGCTCAACGTTTCGACCGGGTGGAAAGTGAGTTGCGACCGCACCTCTTCTGGAATGTCATCGATATCAGGCTCATTCGCCTTTGGAAGAATGATGTGTTTGATGCCGGCTCTGTGCGCTCCTAGCACCTTCTCCTTCAAGCCGCCAATCGGCAGTGCACGACCGCGGAGTGTGATTTCGCCAGTCATCGCAACGTCGCGTCGAACGGGTCGATCACTCATCTCCGAGACGAGCGCGGTAGCGATCGCGAGTCCGGCACTCGGGCCGTCCTTTGGAATCGCGCCCGCTGGAACGTGGATGTGCGCTTCGATGGATCCGAGTCTGTCTTTCGGAATCCCGAGCCGAGCCGCGTTGTTGGTCGCATATGTGAATGCTGCTCGCGCCGACTCCTTCATCACATCACCCAGCTGACCCGTGAGGATTAACGACACTGCGCCGCCAGGTCCCGACACCTCTGAGGAATCGTTGGAACGATTGCCGAAGAAGCGACGGATCGACGCCTCGACGAACATGATGTCGCCACCCATCGGTGTGTAGTACATACCGGTCGCGACTCCCACCTCATTCTGCGCCTGAATGTGCTCAGGGTGCACCTTGGGTCTGCCGAGGAGGGTGCGCACTTCGGCTTCATCCACCTTCGCGGGCGCCTCGTCGCCGCTCGCGATCTTGCGAGCAAGCTTGCGTGCGACCGCTCCGATCTGCCGCTCGAGTTGGCGAACGCCAGCCTCGCGCGTGTAGTTCGAAACAACCGACATAACAGCGTCGTCGGTGAACTCGATTCCCTTGTCGCTGAGTCCGCTCTCTTCGAGCTGCTTCGGAAGCAGATACTTCTTCGCGATCTCCGCCTTTTCTCGTTCAGTATATCCGGCGAAATCCACGACTTCCATACGATCGAGCAACGGGCCCGGGATGTTCTGTATGAAATTCGCGGTTGCGACGAACAGCACCTCGCTCAGATCGAACGGGATGTTGAGATAGTGATCAGTGAATGAATCGTTCTGTGCTGGATCCAGTACTTCGAGCAATGCGGATGATGGATCGCCCTGGTACGAGACGCCAAGCTTGTCGACCTCGTCAAGCAGGAAGACAGGATTCTTGGTGCCCGCCTGTTTCATTCCCTGAATGATTCGACCCGGCATCGCACCGACGTATGTGCGACGGTGACCACGAATGTCAGCCTCGTCACGCGCGCCGCCCAATGCAATACGCACGTATTTCCGACCCAGCGACGAAGCGATCGATTTCGCGATCGATGTCTTGCCGGTACCGGGAGGGCCGA
>JBDTAZ010000116.1:0-4475 GCA_039924325.1 Gemmatimonadaceae bacterium | reverse complement strand
CCAAACTCTCCGCCCTCGATATAACTCTGCTGCTGTTGCCAGAGCGTAGCGTACACAATGTTCGGATTCTTGGGATCAATGCGAACATCATTGCCGCTGGTGTAGTCATCCTTGTAGAGAACTTTCTCGAATGTCTTGCCGCCGTCGGTTGAGCGGAATATTCCGCGCTCAGCGTTTGGGCCGTATGGATGTCCAAGTGCAGCTACAAATAGTCGATTCGGATTGGTTGGATCGACATCGATGTTCGCGATCATCTGAGAATCGCGAAGCCCGAGATGCGTCCAGGTCTTGCCGCCATCGGTTGACTTGTAAACTCCATCGCCGGTCGACAGGTCGGGTCGGATGATTCCCGCGCCGCTCCCTACATATATGATGCTCGGATCCGAAGCCGAAACTCCGATCGCTCCGATCGAGCCAGTTGGCTCGTTGTCAAATATCGGAACCCAGTTCGAACCGTAATCGGTCGATCGCCACACACCGCCATTGTCGTAACCAACATAAAACACGTTCGGTTGGCTCGGCACACCCGACAACGCGCGCGCTCGACCGGCTCGCGTCGGGCCAATTTCGCGCCAGTGCATTTCAGAGAAGAGGTCGGTTGACTGTGCGCTCGCGATGGTTGCCGAAGCTGCAGCAACGGTAAGCGATGCCAGACACGCGGCAACGGAAAGAGAACGGGACATGGACATTCGAAGTGGCCTTCTGGTAGTTGTGCCGAGACAGCTGAGGTAGTGAAATTCTAGCTGCGATGATACCTGCTAGATAGTGTACGCACTAGACCCGCCCCGGGCTGAGCGCGCGCCAGGACGTGATCACCAGCGAGGGAGATCCGGGGACGTGCGCTAGTGCACAAACATGCTCGGACCGACCGCCGCTAGCGCCGCGTGCCCCCGAGCACGATGAGGACGGATGGATCCACCGGGTACCGGCCGAAGTGCGCTCCATAGATCGCGAGCCCGCCCGGCATCGCATCACCCACCTCCAGCCGGACCACCATCTCGCCCGTACGCTCGGCGCTTGCGACAGCGGACGCGGGAATGGGCACCTGGAGCAGCTGCCCGTAGGAGCCCGCTTCGCGTAGAAACTTGTCCCGTTTCTGGGAATACCACGATAGAATTCCGCGATGATCGGCAGGATCATCCGTGAGGTCATATCGCCCCGCTACCTCACCGTTCACGCGGACGGTGACGGCGCTCGGATAGAGCCTCTCGTCGGTCATCGGATACGCGTTCCGATTTCGGCTCGGGTCCTGAAGGCCGCCGCCACGCATATAGTCGCCATTGTCCTTCACCGTGGAATCGCGGTCCTTCCCGAACAGCTGCTTCGACGACGCTTCCACAATAAATTCCGCTTCCTTCACGTCGCTCGGCTTCACGTCGCGCGGCCAGGGGATTCGATACTCGAAGAAGCCCGATCCGGCACCGTCTGCCTTCAGGCTATCCAGCACGTTCCACGCCTTCTGCGACCAGTGCGCGTCCGTATATGATGTCGCCCCGACACTGACAACACGAGCGCTCCTGCCATCAGCAAGTTTCACAACTATCGGTTCTGGGGCGTTCACGACGAACGTTGTGAAATTGCGCTGCAACACTTCACCTGCCGCATCTTCAAGTCTCACCGCGAGGACCGCGACAGACCGTTCATTCGGCATGATGACTGTTAAAGGCGCGAGCGGCTCCGACATCCACGCGCGATACGCAATACGACGCGCGGATGTGGAGTAAACCTGTCGTTCGCCAATCGAGTTCCAGCCGTACAGTTCAAACCGAAGAGTCAGCGAATCGCCGTACGCATGACTGCCAGTCATGAACGAAGCATACAGCGGAACCTGCACCGTTTGTCCGGCCTGGACTGAACTCGCCATCACTGTAGATGATCCTACAGCGATGTACATCGCCGAATTGAGATCGCGAATCGTCATGCCTGAGACGAGATCGCCGAGTCCGGTTTCCTTGCTCGTCCGGTCAGCGCGCAGATAGCCGTTCCACTCGTTGATCACATCGTCGAGCTCCGTATACAGCCAGCCGGCCAGCTTCGGATGCGTGCGAAAGGCATTGACCGCAAGATGATAATCCCAGCTCCAGTCGACGTCGCCCGTCGAACCGTTGTATCCCCACACATCGCCAAATTCGGAGTTCATCATTGGCTGATGACCCTGAGCGTAACCATGTTCGAAATTCCACGGCGAGCCCGGGAACGTGCTGTCACTCACCATGTTCAGATGATCCTGCCACTCCCAACCCGCCATGTACTCGTGCCACGAGTTTATGTCAGTGACAGTGTGGCCCCAGCCGCAGCATGGTGAATTGTCCTCCACCAGTCGCGTGGAATCGAGTCGCTTAGCGAGTTGCACGCTCTGAATTACACGACGCTGTGTGGCTGGCAGATACACGTCCTTGCCGTCGACCTTGCTGGTCAGCCCCCATGTCTCGTTGTACATGATCCACGAGAAGATCGACGGATGATTGTAGTCGCGCTCGATCATCTCGCTCAATGCGTAGTCATGTTCATGGAACGCAGTCGAGTCGGGCGGACCCCACCAATTCGGCACGTCGGCCATGATCAACACACCGAGCTTGTCTGCCCAGTAGAGTTTGCGCGGCGCTTCTATCTTGATGTGTTCGCGAAGCCCCGTCAGTCCGAGTTGTCGTGCGTGTACGATCTCGTTGCGCAGCATTGAATCGGTCGGGAAAGTATAGAACCCTTCCGGATGATATGCCTGATCAAGTGCGAGCTGCAGGTAAACCGGCTTGCCGTTTACTGCGACGTACGGAATGCTGGTGCCGGGAAGATCAACCACGGAAATTTCGCGCATTCCGAAATACGAATCCACGCTATCGGTCGCGATTCCACTTCCTTTCGCGGTTACGGCTACCTGATAAAGAAACGGATCATCGGGCGACCAGAGTCGCGCATTCGGGATCGCAATTTCGAAATGCACTGTGCTCGCGCCGCGGGCTATACTGTGTGTAACAGCCGACGGGAATTGCGCTCCGCCAGCGGACATTGTGTCAGCATTTCCAAATGCAATTCGCAGTTGCATTTCTTGCGGCGCTGGATCCATCAATCGCGCATCCACGACAACGCGGTCCTTCTGGATGTCTGGCGTGAAATGAACGTATTGCAACGGATCACCGCCGCGCGCTTCGAGATACACTGTTTGCCACATTCCGCGCGCCTTGCCGTACCCCTGCTTGCCCTCGAGCTTGAATGCGTGCGGACTATCGTCGACGCGCATCGTCAGTCGCTGTTCGCCGCCGAATTTCACGATCGGAGTGAGCTCCATCGAGAACGGCGTGTATCCGCCCTGGTGATCGCCAAGCTTCGATCCGTCGAGCCACGCCGACGTCCGCCAGTCGGATGCGCCGACTACGAGAAAGACTCGCTTCCCGCGCCACGCCGAGGGGACGCTGACCGTTCTCTCATACCAGCCAATATCTGCGCTGTCCGGAACGCCGGACAGCGGCGCACCCCATGAAAACGGGACAAGAATAGAGTGGGTCGAGGCGAGTGCCTTTCCATACCAGCCCGCGGTCTCGCCCTCATTTGCCTGATCGAAGCGGAAATGCCAGTGGCCGTTCAGATTCAGCCACTCAGCCCGTTCGAAGTCGGGCCGGGGGTTCTCGGGTAGCGGAATCGCCGGCTCCTGAGGAGCCCGGAACGACTGGGAAGCCAGCGGCGCCGCTGTCGCGCAGATCGTGACCGCCGAAATGGCCGCACAGAGCAATCGGCGGCGCGTGACCCGGCGGCCGGGATGTATACGCTGTGTAAAAAGAGCCGTACTGATCATCCGAGAACCCTTACCATGAGTGTGCCGGCCATTTTTTCGGTAGTTTATCGTGATTCGAAGTGCTCCGGAAACTTGCTCCCCACTCGTTCGACGGACAACTGCCGCATGAATCACTTCCTGATTCCCAGAACCTGGGCCGCTCTCATTATACTGGCCATCGGAACAGCCTGCACGGGTAAGACTTCTGCCACCAAGACCGAACAGATGAAGTTGGGATCGGTATCTGAATCACCATTTGGAACCACGCCGGACGGAAAGACCGTCACTGTCTACACGCTGACAAACGCAAACGGCATCGAGCTTCACGCTTTGAATTATGGCGCGATAATCACCTCGCTTCGAGTCCCGGATCGCAGGCGCCAGCTCGGTGACATCGTGCTCGGCTTCGACTCGCTGCAGCCCTACACTACCGTATCGCCATATTTTGGTGCCCTCATCGGTCGCTACGGCAACCGAATTGCCCGCGGCAGATTCACACTCGACGGAAAGAACTACACGCTCGCGAAGAACAATGGACCGAACAGTCTTCACGGAGGCAATGTCGGTTTCAACAAGGTCATGTGGAACACAACATCGTTCCAGAAGCCTGACAGCGTTGGCCTCGTGTTCACGCGCACCAGTCCGGACGGTGAGGAGGGATTCCCCGGTAACCTGAACGTTACCGTGACCTATACTCTCACCGACA
>JBDTAZ010000115.1:0-10066 GCA_039924325.1 Gemmatimonadaceae bacterium | reverse complement strand
GACCCCATCGTCGGCCACGGCGAGATACGCCATCATCGACGAGTGCCACGCTTGCTAGTCCAGCAAGACTGTAAGAGATGCATTGATCGAAGATCGAACTGAGAGCCGTTGAACGCAACCAGCGATGGATTTCCTACTCGGCATGTACTCGCATTCGTAGTAGGTTTATCCCACTTCCCAACCTGGAGGTTTCGTGAAGCGAATGCACCCCTTCCTTTGCCTGGCGCTGCTCCTCGGTGTCGTCGGGACTTCCTCGGCGCAAGAGCCCCGATCATCCCTCCCCCGGATTCCGGTGGAGTCATACCAGCTACCCAATGGCCTGACGGTACTGCTGTCGGTGGACCACTCGGCGCCCGTAGTCGCCGTCGACGTGGAGCATCACGTCGGCTCCAAGAACGAAGAAGTCGGCCGCACGGGATTCGCCCACCTGTTTGAGCACGTAATGTTCACCGGATCGGGCCACGTCCCCTACGGCATGCACGACAAGTACACCGAAGGCGTCGGTGGCTCGAACAACGGCTCCACCAACAACGACAAAACCAATTTCTTCGAGCAGGTCCCGTCGAACTATCTCGAAACCGAGATCTGGCTGGAATCGGACCGGATGGGGTGGCTGCTCGATGCGCTCGATCTTGCCAAGCTCAACGCACAGCGCGACGTCGTCAAGAACGAACGGCGCCAGAGCTACGACAATCGTCCCTACGGACGAGTCGGCGAGATCATGGACGCTCAGATGTATCCGGCCGGCCATCCGTATCACTGGCCCGTGATCGGTTCGATGACTGACCTCTCCGCAGCATCCGAAACAGACGTCAAGGCGTTCTACAACAAATGGTACGGACCGAATAACGCCGTGCTGGTTATCGCCGGCGACTTCGACCCGGCGCAGGCGAAGGCCTGGGTCAAGCAGTACTTCGGGCCGATTCCGCGTGGACCCGCGATCACTCGCCCTGTCGTAGCGGCGGCGCATCTCGACGCACCAAAACGGTTCGTCTACGAAGATCACGTCGCACTGCCGGAGCTATTCATCGAGTGGCCGGGAACTGGCGTCCAATCCGCCGATCGTGCGGCGCTGAGCGTCATGGGGGCGATTATCAGCGGCGATCGTACACAGTGGCTCACGAAGGAATTCGTGTACGACCGGAAATGGGCGTCGGGGATCTCGCTTCGGCCCGAGATGAACGAGAACGCCGGAACGGTAGATCTCACGGTGGTGCCGATTCCCGGCGTCGATCTTACAAAGCTGGAATCGGCGATCGATTCGACGATCAATCAGTTCAGGACACAGGGACCGACCGCTGAAGAGATGAAGAAGGCCACCGCGAGCATCGAGTTCGGATCCTACAATCGACTACAGTCGATGCTCGGCAAGGCGATAACGCTGGCGAGCGGCTGGATCTATCACGGCGATCCGTCGTGGTACGCCAAGGACATCGCCGAAACTCGAGCTGTGACCGCTGCCGACGTCAAGCGCGTTGCCAACAAGTACCTCGGCCCCAACCGGATCGTGCTCTCCGCGGTCCCGATGGGCAAGCGCGATCTCGCGTCACACGCTGATCAGTCGACACCGATCACATCACCGTTTGCGTCGACTCAGGAGGTGGGCAAGTGAAGCACCGCACCCGAACAATATTCGTCGCGCTGGCACTGCTGGCGCCCGCGGCGCTGATCGCCCAGGGGGCGCCGCTCGACCGCACCAAAGCGCCACCGGTGGGACCAACGCCGGCGTTCAAGACGCCGTCGTGGTCGATGGACACGCTGTCCAACGGCGCCAGGCTCGTCGTCGTTGAAAGGCATGCCCTGCCGATCGTCACTTTCTCGATTCATTTCAACGGCGGCGCCAACCAGTTGGGCACGAAGGAAGCAGTGTCGGATTTCGTTGGCGCGATGATGCGCGAGGGAACGACCACACGCACCGCGGACCAGCTCACCAATGAACTGGCGCTGCTGGGAACCAACGTAGGCTTCAGCATCGGCGAAGAATCGGGAAGCGCTGGATTTTCGTCGCTCTCCCGAACATTCGACCCGACGCTGTCGATCATGATGGACATGATGCGACACTCCACGTTCCCGGCGCCGGCGCTGGAACGTCTGCGAGCCCAGGCTCTTGCCGGCTACACACGCGGACAGGACGTGGTTGGTGTGGTAGCATCGGAAATCGCACCCAAGCTCCTCTATGGGGACCAGCCGTACGGCAAAGTGGTCGACGCCGCGGACATCAGTGCGGTGACGCGGGACGATATCGCAGATCTAGCCCAGAAATTCTTCGAGCCAGCCAACGCAACTGTCTACGTCGTTGGTGACATGACGCGAGCGGCGGCGAAGGCGGAGTTGGAAAAGGCGTTCGCGACGTGGCCGGCGGGCGGAAAGAAACTCACCATCAGCTATCCCGCTGCACCGACTCCGGGACCCACCACCATTTATCTGGTGGATATGCCCGACAAGCCGCAGTCGGAGATCATGCTCGCGCGCACGGTCCCGCCTGCATTCTCACCCGATATGGCGAAGATCGACGTCATGGACGCGATCCTGGGCGGGATGTTCCAGTCACGTCTCAACTCCACCATCCGCGAGCAGCACGGCTGGAGCTACGGCTTCAATTCCCGAACGTCGTGGCTCAAGGGACCGGGGTCCGAGCGTGCGCAGGGTGCCGTCACGCGGGAAAAGACCGACTCGTCGCTGATGGAAGCGATGACGCAGATCCGTGGCATGACCGGCGCGATACCCATCACCGACGCCGAACTGACCGCAGCCAGAAATTCGCTGACGCTTTCACTTCCATCAAGCCTGCAGTCGAACGCCGGGACGGAGTCGATCGTCTCGCAAATCGTCGACAACGATCTGCCGATGAACTGGTGGTCGAGTTACGTCGACGCTGTTCGGCGTACCACCGCGGCTGACGTGGCGGCAATGACAACGGAATACATGAATCCCGATCATCTGACAATTCTGATCGTGGGCGATGGCGCAAAGATTTCCGCTGGAATCAAGGCCACAGGGATCGCACCGGTAGTCGATCTCGACAAGACGGGGCAGAAGTTGCCGTGAGTTGGTGATCGCGGAGTGACAGTTGGACATTGAATCCAAACGAACGGCCCCGCGGTGATGGCACCGCGGGGCTGTTCCAATACTAGGGGCGACCCCGGCGTCCGCGCTGACGGTCCATGGCGCCGGAACGGAGGGTGGCACCCCGGTGGAGATCCTGTGTCCGCAGTTGATCGGTCCGACGTATCGCGTGGCAGTCGAAAAGAGAGTATGTTCGGCCGAGTTTTCGCCGCCTCATTTTAAGGCTCTCCCACGCCTAAAGTTCACGCCGCATGGCCGACGCGATAGCACCGCCAACAGCGCTAGCGTCAGGGCTTTCTGACCGCTACCGCATCGAGCACGAGCTCGGTGCCGGCGGCACGGCGACGGTGTATCTCGCCGAAGATCTCAAGCATCACCGCAAAGTTGCGATAAAGGTTTTGCACGCTGAGCTGTCGGCGTTACTTGGGCCCGAGCGATTTCTCAAGGAAATCGAGCTAACCGCCAATCTGCAGCATCCGCACATCCTTCCGTTGTTCGACAGTGGGTCCGCAGGTGGACTGTTGTACTACGTAATGCCGTACGTCGAAGGCGAGACGCTGCGTGGAAGACTGGAACGCGAGCGACAACTTCCAATTGCCGATTCGGTTCGCATCTCAACCGAGGTTGCCGACGCACTGGAGTACGCTCACAAGCATGGCGTCATTCACCGCGACATCAAGCCGGAAAACATTCTTCTGCATGACGGTCGCGTACTGGTCGCCGACTTCGGAATCGCGTTAGCCGTACAGCAGGCCGGCGGCGCTCGCATGACGCAGACCGGTCTCTCGCTCGGTACTCCGCAATACATGTCGCCCGAGCAGGCGATGGGCGAAAAGAGCATCGACGCACGGAGTGACGTGTACGCGCTCGGTGCCGTGACGTATGAAATGCTCGCCGGCGATCCGCCGTTCACCGGATCGAGCGTGCAGGCAATTGTCGCCCGGGTGATGAGCGAGAAGCCGCCATCACTGCACACTGTTCGCGACACGGTGCCACCGCACGTCGAAGCCGCCACACTTACCGCCCTCGCGAAGCTACCAGCAGATCGCTTCGCTTCCGCGGCCGCATTTGCTACCGCGCTCAACAATACATCGGGCGCGTCCGCAAGCATGATTCACCGGCGTAATGACGATGGATCCAGCGTGCGCGCGCGGATGCGCGATCCGTTGGTGCTCGGACTTGGAGCGCTCGCAATCGCGCTCATCGCCACGCTGGCGTTAGTTGCGCGGCGTTCAGGATCCAACGCCGATCCCTTCCCGGCCCGCATCGAGATCGTCCCTGACAGCGGAGCGCCGACGGGAACAGCCGCGCTTTCTCCTGATGGACGTTCCGTTGTGTACACTGGACTGGCACCGTCAGGCCAGGGCGTTGACGGAACATCGGTGACCGGCGAGGGCCAGATTCTCTATTTGCGGCACCTCGACCAGATCACTTCGCGACCGATCGCGGGCACCGATCAGGCGTCGTCGCCGGTGTTCTCGCCGGACGGAAAGTGGGTGGTGTTCTTTGCGAATCGTCGAAAACTTGTCAAAGTCCCGATAGATGGCGGTGCACCGGTACCGCTCGCTGACGTAGCGGATAACGGCGGCGTGGACTGGTCCTCGCGTGGCGACATCGTGATCGGCCCGGGCGTCATAGAAGGTCTCAAGGGGCTGTTCCGCGTCAACCCGGCCGGCGGGGCGCTTATTCCGCTCACGCGCATCGACCGCTCGCGCAAGGAGCTGAGCCACGAGTGGCCGCGTTTTTCGCCGGATGGCAAGACCGTACTCTTCACTATCTGGTACGGTTCCGTCGAGCGATCGGAGCTCGCGGCAGCCTCGATCGATGATGGCAAGGTGGTTCCACTCGGCGTTCTTGGCGCGAGAGCATTGGGCGTCGTTGATGGACAACTGGTGTATGTCCGGGCCGACGGCATGCTGATGGCGATCCCATTCGACGTCAGCCATTCGCGTGTCACTGGTGTCGCGACGCCACTCCAGGAATCAATCCGGTTGTCCGACGGCAGCGGCGGCGACGCGAACGCGTTTCTGACCAATTCAGGAGGACTGGTCTTCGCACGAGGCGCAACGAAGAGGCACCTGGTTTGGGTCGATCGAACAGGAGTGACACGGCCTGCGATGAGCGGGGAGCGCGACTTCGCAAGCGTCAGGCTGTCGCCAAACGGGCACCAGGCTGCGCTCGAAATCGGAGCCAACGCGAGCGGAGATGACTGGATACTGGACCTCGACGCAGGAACGCTCTCCCCACTGACCACAACGCGGAACAACCGGAATCCCGTTTGGTCGCCCGACGGACGCCGAGTTCTTTATGTGTCGAGCCGGAGCGGCCGAGCTGCATTCTGGTGGCAGCCAGCGGATGGAAGCGGGCCGGCTGTCAAGGCAGGCGAAGCGCGTCACAATCCATGGTGGATCGATCTTGCTCCGGATGGACACACCACAGTGTTCAACGCCGTTTACGACGGCTCGTTCAATCTCGAATCCTTCTCGCTCGACTCGACGCACGAGGAGCATGATCTCGCCGCGTCGCCGACCGCCTCCGAAGTGTCGGGGCGGTTCTCGCCGGATGGCCGTTCGCTCGCTTACAACTCGGACGAGTCCGGTCGCATGGAGGTTTACGTGCGACCGTTTCCAGAGGCGGGCGCCCGGGTGCAGGTATCGGTAAACGGAGGAATACGACCCGTCTGGTCGGCGGACGGGAAGAGCATTTACTTTCTGCAGGGAAGCAAGATGATGTCGGCGACCATCGCGCGTGACGCGGCGCTTCGGATAGTCTCGCGTGAAGCGTTGTTCGATGGAGTTTTTGCTCCAAGCTTCGACGTCTCGAAGGATGGAACGCGGTTCCTGATGATACAACCAGAGGCTTCCGGACTCAGCATTGTTGCGGTGCCGAACTGGTTGACCGAGCTTCGGCGTTTGACTTCGGCGAAAGGGTCACCGTGACACTTCGGTGCGGCAACCCGCACGGGTCGTGCAGCGAGTGACGGACGCATTCGCCGGACTGGCGACCGCACTTGCAGACCGCTACCGCATCGAGCGCGAGCTTGGTGCGGGTGCGATGGCGACTGTGTACCTCGCGCATGACGTCAAGCATGACCGCCAGGTCGCGATCAAGGTTTTGCGCGCCGACGTGGGTCAGTCGCTCGGCGCTGAGCGGTTTATTCGGGAAATTCATCTTGCGGCCAAACTGACTCATCCGCACATCCTGCCGCTGTTCGACTCCGGCGAAGCGGGCGGAGAGCTGTACTACGTAATGCCGAACGTCGAAGGAAAGTCACTGCGGGACTGGCTCGACAGGTCGCCGCAACTTCCCGTTGATGTCGCGGTACGAATTGCTGCCGAAGTCGCCGGTGCGCTGGACTATGCCCACAGACACGGCGTGGTGCACCGCGACATCAAGCCGGAAAACATCATGCTGCAGGACGGGCATGCGCTGGTTGCTGACTTCGGGATCGGCAAGGCATTGAGCGCCGTCGAGGCACAGACGTTCACGCAGACCGGCATGAGCGTCGGCACACCGGCATACATGAGTCCGGAACAGGCTGCCGGCGATGAAGTTGATGGCCGTAGCGATCTGTACTCGCTCGGCTGTGTCCTGTACGAAATGCTTGTCGGCGAGCAGCCATTCATCGGAGCGACAGTCCAGGCGGTGATCGCGAAACGGTTTGTACAGACGCCAGCCGACGTCGCTGCAATGCGTGAGGGTGTGCCGCGGTCTGTCGCGCGGACGGTACAGAAGTCGCTGGCTCGCGCGCCAATCGATCGCTACGAGAGCGGTGCGCTGTTCGTCACATCGTTGACCGCAATCGAACCGGTGGCCAAGGCAACAGCACCCGACAAGTCGATAGCCGTGCTCCCGTTCGAGAACATGAGTGCTGACAAGGACAACGACTTTTTTGGTGACGGAATCGCCGAAGAAATCATCAACACACTGGCGCAGGTTAATGGATTGCGCGTCGCGGCGCGCACGTCCGCGTTCTCATTCAAAGGCAAGCACGAGGACTTGCGCATCATTGGAGAGAAACTCAACGTCGCGACCATCCTCGAAGGAAGCGTGCGAAAGTCGGGCAACCGGCTTCGCATCACCGCGCAGTTGATCGCAGCCGCCGACGGATATCATCTCTGGTCGGAGCGATACGACCGTGAGCTCGTCGACGTTTTCGCGGTGCAAGATGAAATTGCGAGCGCCATTGCGGCAAAGCTGCAGATGACTTTCGTCAAGCCAGCTGACGACACCAGCATGGCGCCCACCACCGCACTCGTTGAAGCATACGAGCTGTGCGCGCGTGGGCGCACCGTCGCTGCGCGACGAGGGCCTGCGATCCTCACTGCGCTGAAGTGCTTCGAGCGCGCCATCGCGCTCGCGCCCAACTACGCACCGGCGTACGCAGGGCTTGGCGAGACGTACCGGGTCTTCGCGCAGTACAACTTCGGAGATGCCGACGACGTGATCCCCAAGGCGCGCGCAGCACTTGAGCGGGCTCTGGATCTCGATCCGGAGAACGCGAACGCGATGGGAACACTCGCGCTTATGGCGTTGATATACCACGGCGACCACTCGGGCGCTATCGAACTCTGGGAGCGTGCTCT
The DNA here is from genome assembly GCA_039924325.1 of Gemmatimonadaceae bacterium. Lineage (GTDB taxonomy): Bacteria > Gemmatimonadota > Gemmatimonadetes > Gemmatimonadales > Gemmatimonadaceae > Fen-1247. The sequence goes on along the minus strand of JBDTAZ010000115.1, from coordinate 2,414 downwards.
GGCGTTGAACACCATCCTTTCGGATGTGCGTGGCATGTATGCGGTATGGGGCCTGATTATCGCCGAGCGCAACGACGTACGGGGACTCGCAGAGTTGGACCGCATGGTGCGCGACGATCCGCTGAGCGCACTGTGTGCGGGCGTGCACGCGATTGGACTCGGCTTGACCGAGCATTACACTGAATCCGTCGCTGAAGCTGAGCGCGCTGTAACACTCGACCCTTCATCGTACGCGGCGCACTACATCCGACTCTGGACGTATGTGTGGGCCCGCAATTTCGAAACGGCGTTCGCCGCCGCAACCGAAGCAATCACTCTCTTCGGGCGTTTACCCCCCTTGCTGATGGTGCTACCGGCGATCTATCTGTCGCGTGGCGATCGCGTACGTGCCGAAGCGGTGTACGCCGAGCTGCAGGCGCGTGCGCTCACCAGCGACGTTCCTTCCTTTGCGCTCGCGCATGCCGCGATGTATCTCGGCCGTGCCGACGAGGCGATGGTTCATGCTTTTACATCCGCCGATAAGAAGGACTACATAGGGCCGGTATGGGTTCGCGGTCCGTTCAGCACGGGGTTCAGCTCGCATCCACGGTATCCAGAGCTGCGACGGAGGATGGGGCTTTGAGAGACGTGCACGCGGAGCTGGAGACGCGAACGGGCTGCCCTCGGGTGGCGCTGCCGTCGTCACCGCTTTCGACATCGCGAAGGCAATTCGCGCTCCTATCTCCTTGGCTGTAACTTCTCTCCGATGCCGTCCGGAGTGCTGGCTCTGCAGGATCGGTTACTAAAGGCTATGAGCCCGGAGCGCAAGCTTCTAGCGAGCGAAGCGCTGCGCGACTCCGACCACTGATGGAGTTGGCAAACTCAGAGGACGCTCGTCAGCGCCGACTTCAGTCTGCCCTGTCAGCCATCTACCGTATCGAGCGCGAGCTCGGCGCCGGCGGCATGGCGACGGTGTATCTCGCCGAAGATCTCAAGCACCACCGCAAAGTTGCGATCAAGGTGCTGCACGCCGAGCTCTCGGCGGTGCTCGGACCCGAGCGCTTCCTAAAAGAGATCGAGCTCACCGCGAATCTTCAGCACCCGCACATTCTGCCGTTATTCGACTCGGGCAGCGCAGATGGATTGCTCTACTACGTCATGCCGTTCGTCGAGGGCGAGTCACTTCGCGACAGACTGAATCGCGACAAGCAGCTATCCATCGCTGACGCCGTGCGCATCGCGAGCGAAGCCGCCGACGCACTGCACTACGCGCACGGTCGCGGCATCGTACACCGCGACATCAAGCCCGAGAACATCCTGCTCCAGAACGGTCACGCGCTCGTCGCCGACTTCGGCATCGCGCTGGCCGTAGAGCAAGCGGGTGGCGCGCGCATGACGCAGACTGGTCTGTCGCTTGGCACGCCTCAGTACATGAGCCCCGAGCAGGCGATGGGCGAGCGTGAGATCGGGCCGCGCTCCGACATCTACTCGCTTGGCGCCGTCACGTACGAGATGCTCGCCGGCGATCCACCATTCACGGGCTCTACAGCGCAGGCCATAGTCGCCCAGGTGATCACGAGCGAGCCGCCCTCGGTCACCGCGCGGCGCAAGAGCGTGCCGGAGCACATCGATTCGGCAGTGCGGACCGCGCTCGAGAAAGTTCCTGCCGACCGATTCGGCTCCGCTGCCGAGTTTGCGTCGGCGCTGAATGACGGTTCCGCAGCCAGCGCACGAGTGTCATCCGCTGTCACCGCCGGACGCACTCGGAGAGCGCGCTGGCGGCGGTTCGCGCCATGGTGCGTCGCTATCGTGATGACACTCGTAGCGCTAGCTGCGCTCGCCGCAATGCTCCGGAGCCGTCCGTCGGGCGAACGCGCGCTCGTCATGACGTCGCTGCTCCCGCCCGACGGACAGGATTTCAGCGGCCGATCCGATTTCGGCGCTCTCTCACCGGACGGTCGCAATCTCGCGTTCGTCTTTTTCTCTACACGCGGCGAGTCGAGCCTCTGGCTACGTCGCCTCGACTCACTCACCGCCGTTCCCGTCCCGGGGAGCGCCGGCGCACAGGCGCCTTTCTGGTCACCGGACGGGCAGACGGTGGCGTTCTTTGCTCGCGACCAGCTCTGGCGGGTTGGCCTGACCGGCGGCGGCATGCGAGGACTCTGCGACGTAACGGGCGCGCGAAGCGGGAGCTGGGCGGCGGACGGCACGATCCTCGTTGCGACCACACGTGGGATCGAGCGCGCGGGCGCGAACGGTGGAGCGTGCAGGGTGGTCGTTCCGATCCCTAGGGAGACGTCGGGCACCATGAGGATGGAGCACCCGGTGCTGCTCCCCGACGGCCAGCACGTGCTCTTCTCCGCCTGGATCGGCGCGAAGGGTGAGCAGATCACGCGAATATTCACCGCGGATCTTCGAGGCGGCGCCTGGCGAGG
>JBDTAZ010000114.1:0-4317 GCA_039924325.1 Gemmatimonadaceae bacterium | reverse complement strand
GACGGATCTGGTCAAGAGTAACGGTGAGCGGGTGTGACACATCCACCGCATTGTCGCGATACGCCCCAATTAGCAGGAGATGCGCCATGTCGCGCGTGGTCGCCAGTCGCGCGAAGAGATTAAGTGTTGGTACGTCGCTCCACTGCAGATCGTCAAGGAAAATCACGAGTGGGTGCTGCGCCGTAGCAAATACTCGGACGAAGTTCAGGACTACGATCTGAAAACGGTTCTGTGCCTCCGCGGGCGGCAGATCCGGCACGGGCGGCTGTTCGCCAATGATCGGCACCAGCTCGGGTATGAGGGACACGAGCAGGCCTGCGTTGGTCCCCAGCGCCGAACGCAGCGCATCACGCCACTCGGCGAGCCGATCCGCCGGTTCGCCAAGCAGCTGCTCCACCAGGCTGCGGAACGCGCTGGCAAACGCGCTGTAGGCGGTGCTCTGCTGGAAGTGATCGAACTTGCCTTCGATCAGATAACCGCGGCTCCGGACAATTGACTTGCCCAATTCATTGACGAGCGCAGACTTTCCTACGCCCGCGTATCCTGATACCAGACAAACTCCAGTACCACCGTGTGCGACATCGTCGAACAACTCCGCAAGTTGGTCGATGTCGCGCTCGCGTCCGTACAGTCGCTGCGGAATCTGGAAGCTGCGCGATACGTCCAGCGCCCCGAGGGAGAATGACTCGATGTGTCCGGTAGCTACAAATGCGTCGCGACAGCGCTCCAAATCCACAATCAGCCCGAAGCTGCTCTGATACCGGTCCTCCGCGCTCTTGGCGAGCAGCTTGGCAATGACCCGCGAGAGCGGCTCCGGTACGTCGCGATTGACAGCATGCGCGACCAGCGGCGCCTGCCCAACATGACAGTGAACCCATTCCAGCGGATCGGACGCGGTGAACGGAAGTCGCCCCGTTACAAGTTCGAAGAATGTCACGCCGAGCGAGTAGTAGTCGGATCGGTAGTCCACGTCGCGACTCATCCGTCCCGTCTGCTCCGGCGAGATGTAGGGCAGCGATCCCTCGATGCGTGCGGACAGATGAGCATCCTGCCGCTCGCGAGACAACTGCGAGCATATCCCGAAGTCCGCGAGCCGCACGTGCCCTGACGCATCCACAAAGACGTTTTGCGGAACGACGTTTTTGTGCACGATGTTGCGTTCGTGCAATTCACCAAGCGTGCGCGCCAGCTGTATCGCTATGTTGAAGAATTCACTGAGCGCAATCGGTTCGCCTGGTGCAAGCGCGAGATCTTCGACGAGCGGTGTGCCAGCATCGTCCATCTCGATCGCGAGATTGCCTGAGCCCCATTCAACGAGCGAGCGGGCGTGCACTACGCCCGGCAGTTCGAGACCAGTGAGGATCTGGAATTCGCGCTTGAGTTCCGCGATGTCGCGCCGAGCGGCGTACTGCAGGCGCGCCGTCTTGAGGAGTACGTGCTCACCGGAACTGCGGCGAGCATGAAACACTGCGAAGGGACCGGAGTGCTGGACCTCTTCGGTGATCTCGTAGCCGGGTATGCGAACCGGAGCAGTGCCGGACGAGACGCTAGACGCCACTGCGGTCAGACGTTGAAAAAGCGCTGGAACGCCGCGTGGTAGCCCGGTTGTACATCGCCAACAGCCGGCTCACCGTGTCCGCACAGCGCGTGACGGAATGACAATTGTTTCAGACGGACAAAGTCGTCCGGCTTCGGCTCACTGCCGTGAATCCAGGCGAGGCCAATGCCCGTATCGGTGAAGAAATTCATTTTGTTCATCGTGGCTATGGTCGAGTCGTCGAAGAACTCGTCCGGCCCGACCCAGTTCTGCAGCGAATCGCACGAGATCATTATGCCTCCCTCGCGATCGAGCCGCAGAATGCCCTCGGGACGCGTGGTGCTGGTGAATTCGAACAGCGACGCATCGCGCACCGGCATCTCACCGCCCGGCACGAGTTGTCTCGATACGTTCGGGCGATCCTCAGCAGTCATCCCGGGCATTGCCCAGTACGTGGCGCCGTAGTGGTCGACGTAGAATGCGTCATCCATGCCGTGCATGTCGCCGATGCGAACAACGTTTACCACGCGGCCGAGCCGATCGAGCTCCGCAAGTCCTTCTGGAGAGAGACGCACCGTGTTCACGAGCGTCAGTTCGTCGCCGTCACGCACGATCGTCATGTTGCGACTGAACTGCCACATCGAACCGAAGAACTCGTTCTTCATCGTGCCTGTCACGAAGAACACATCCGGAAATACTTCGCGAATTGGACCGTGCGGCATCGCAGTTGGAAATCCCGACATTGTTGGTTTGGGAGAATGGTTTAGCTGTGTAGTTCAATTACGCGTGTAACGGCCGACGTAGCGGAATTCGGCAGAGTATTCGTGCAAGTATGCGTTGATGTAGCGCTGCGCGGGATCGGAGAGCCGACCGTTACGAACGTCGTCTTCGGTTTCGCTACCGTCGCTTGTGTCGAGGCGCCGGACGTGAAAGAGCGTCATGTCCTTGCCACCGAACAGTGGAGTCAGACTGGCAAGATCACCGCGCGCGGAGGACATGTCGAATACGGAGTCGGCGATGGCGGTGTACTCGGGATGGTCGGCAAGTGATTTACGATTGAATATCGCTGCGGGCATCGACGGCTGCTCGAACGGTGCATAGTCACGAGCTGGCGCCAGCGGCTGTGCGCGGAGCCGCTCGATGTAATCCGCGTCGAGTCCGGCCGCCTTGGCGCCGGCTACCAGGATGTTCAGATAGCGACACGTTGGCAGGCATGAGTCATCGATCGCGACGGGCATCCCCACGTAGGTGCATGCGCGCACCATGCCGCGGCTTGTCTGGACGTCCACCTCCGTCCGGTCGTAGCGCCAGCCATACGCTTCCACGGCATCGAGCGCCGCTAGAGCTTCGTCGCCACAAAGGTGAACGAGCCCGAGTACCCTGTCGTCGGGACGCCCGGTGTGCTCGATGTTGCCCATTCCACCTTCATGCTGGAACCAGTGACGGACGTTGAACCGAAGTGCCCAGCCGTCGAGTGAGGCCGGCAGCGACTCGGACGGTTCCACGCCCTTCGCTCGTAGCGAGGGGAGGCTCATGTTGGACCCGTATCCGAAGTAGTGGAACACAGCGTAAAAGCTACACGTTTGGGACGCCGTAAAACGAGCCGGTTCGACAGTGTTCGCCACGCCGTCCTTGCCAACCCTACCGACGCGCGCGATTCTTGACGCGGAATCTTGTGAATTCTTCAACCGGAACGACATGTCTGACGTACGGCAGGACCAGGGTTATGTCATAAGCCGCAGCTCCAGCGATGACAGCTATCGGATGTGGCGATTTGATCCCGCATCCGCGCACCTGCTAACACCCGTCGAGTCGACCGGATCCACGCCGTACAACCGCAAGAATTCGCTAATCTGGATCGGCGGCTACTTCCTGGAGTGGGGACCGGCGATGAAGGCGAAAGGTGGCCCACCGTACTATACGTTTCGCCTGTTCGAGTTCGATCCCGACTCGCCCGATCCCCTCGCGGCACCGCCAATTCAGCACGGTCAGTGGAGCAAGGGCAAGTTCTGGGGAAGAGGCGCCGACTTCGGCAACCCGACTGGCGGCCACAAGCAGTACGACAACGACGACACTCTCACACTCATCCCGCTCGGTTCCTACCTCCTCAACTTCATTCCGACCACGGGGCGGGGAACCTTCGGACTCTGGAACTTCGATCCCTGTCCCACGGCGCCCGGGACGGCCGATCCGATCCCCGGCAACTATTCATACACGCCGGAAGGTTCGTTCCGGACCATGCAGATCGGCGACGAACTGATCCCGTTCAACAACTACGTGCTCGACCGCAAGCGGGCGACCGGCGAATACGTGGTGTGGAGTTTCGATCCGCAGGCGACGATCCCCCTCGCCCGCCCAACGGTCCAAAGCGGCAAGTGGGACGATATCCCCGCGACTCATGAATTAGTACCAATCGGTGACTATGTCCTGGACTGGAATCCAGCGGATCGGTCCTATCGACTCTGGCGCTTCGACGCAAACAGCGCCAATCCGCTCACGGGTCCGGTGAACAAGGGCACACTCCCCGACGGCATCGGGCCGGACGGAATCCTGTTTGGCTTCCAGCCACCACTCGTGGCCGACGCCCAGAGCGCCGCGACGCCCGGAACCGTCGACTTCATGCGGTCCAAGATCAAGCACGTCGTTTACTACATGCTCGAGAACAGGTCGTTCGATCACGTGGTCGGGTGGCTGCATGAAAAGGCCGGCGAAAATCTGCACTTCGTTGGACCCGATGGGCCATACAAGGGCGCCAGCGAAACGATGTACAACATGGACGG
>JBDTAZ010000113.1:0-21307 GCA_039924325.1 Gemmatimonadaceae bacterium | reverse complement strand
CGGAAAGAACCGTCTTGTCGAGTCGCGCCCATCAGGATGCGTTGGAGCAGCTCAATGCGCTCACCGACCACGCGCAGTCGCCCTTGATACGATTGGAACACGGGCTGAATGGAATCGTCACGTTCGGCGTCATGCCGTTGTTCGCGATCGCGAACGCGGGAGTATCGCTCCGCGGAAGCGGCCACTTGCTGATGACACCGGTAGCGTTGGGCGTGCTCGCGGGTTTGTTTCTGGGTAAGCCGATCGGAATTTTCCTCGCATCGTGGATTGCCATCAAGAGCGGGATGGCGACGTTGGCGTCCGATGTCTCCCGTCGCATGCTTTTCGGAGTAGCGTGCCTCGGCGGCATCGGATTCACCATGTCGCTATTTATCGCCGGACTGGCGTTCGGCGGATCGGAGGAGCTGTTGACCGCGGCAAAGCTCGGAACGTTCGCCGCGTCATTGCTCGCGGGTGTTGTTGGCTGGTTGATACTGCACACCACCCAAGCAGGCAGCGCTCCAGAAGCGTAGGCTGATGAGATACGAGGGCCGGCGCGGAGTTCCCGGCGCCTGCCCTCGTATGGGTGTCAGGACTTGAGTGCTGCGCAGCCCTTCGAGATGTAAGCAAACATCTCTGGTGTAGGCACATTGGCGAGCTGTTTCTGCAGCGTTGGGCCTTCGTTGTCGTACATCGTCTTCACCGCCTTGGCGAGCGCCGGATCACCACCGGTGAACTCATGCACCAGTGATTGCCAGCGTCGCGCGAGCTCGAGCCCATCCGCACTCGTTGGGTCGATGCCGTTCTCCATTGCGGTCCGGACTTGTGGGATCAGAACATTCCAGTCGTCACCCGCCGACTTCATGCGGGCTTCGCCGACCTTGATCCTCCGCTCCTCCAGAACCTCCAGTTGTTCTGGCGTAAAGTATTTCTCCGTTGTCATCATTTCCTCGATTGCCTGACAGATCTCCTCAAGGGAAACCGGATCAGAGCTGTTTAGATGTTGGGCAAGCGTCCCGAGACGCGCCGCCAGTCGTTTCTGCATGGCGATCTGCTCACGCAGCCTGGCGAGGTGCAGGTGGATTACCTGCAGAGGCGAAGCGACGGCCCCGTCGAGCAGGCGCCTTGTCTCGTCGAGCGACATCCCCATCAGTCGAAGCGATTGAATTTGTTGAAGTCGTTCGATGTCGGACCGGCTGTAAAGCCGGTGACCCGCAGCTGTCCGGAGCGATGGTGTGAGCAGTCCGATCGCATCGTAGTGATGCAGAGCTCGAACAGACATCCCCGTATTCCGGGCCAGCTCGCCGACCTTCCATGGCGGCTCTTTCATTTTCAGTATCTCAGCGATGATGGGTCCGGTGTGGCCACGAGAATAGTCTAAGGCCTGACGTAACGTGAGGTGCAAGGGGGAGAGCAGCCAATCCGCCTGCAGATCGGCGAGCGGTATATTTGCAGCTCTAGACTGCTTCAGTCGGTCCACCAGCGACAAGGCCCACGCATGGTTCAAGACGCCCCGCTCCGGAACGCTGGTGTTCACTTTCCGCCGCCCTTCATCTACGTAGTTGGCTTCGCGATCGGCTGGCTCATGAATCGTCTATGGCCCGAGCCGCTTCCGATATACGCTCCCCAACTTCGCCAGGTAGTCATCGCATTGCTCGCGCTTTTGTGGCTCGCATTGATGTTCGGCGCTTTCGTCCAATTCCTTCGAGCGCGTACCGCGATAATTCCAAATCGTGCGGCTACTACGATAGTGACAAGCGGACCGTATCGCTTTACTCGCAATCCAATGTACGTCGGGCTCGCCGCGCTTTATCTGGCGATTGCAATGTTCTACGGCAGCTGGTGGCCGGTACTGCTGCTGGTACCGGTCATGCTGATAATTCGGTACTCCGTAATTGCGCGTGAAGAACGGTATCTCAACAGCGCATTCCCGGTTGAGTACTCTGCTTATTGCAGTCGAGTTCGGCGCTGGCTGTAGCCGGAGCTGGCGAGTCCGCCATTCGCTTGTTCAGCGAATGTTGAGGAAGTGAATCAGCGTAAGGCTCAACGCGATCAGTACAGCAAGGGAACCGGTGACGGTTGTAATCACGCGCGAACCGACCTTGCTGATTGCCTTGAGATCGACACCGAGGCCGAGCGCGGCCATCGCGGCAACCGTGAGCCACGTCGATGCGGCGCGAGTCGGCGCGACGGCTGTTGTGGGAAATAAGTTTGTGGCGCGAAGCATGGCCAGTAACAGAAATCCGATGATGAACCATGGTACGAAGCGCGTCAGCTGAAAACGCTGTTTTTTGCCATCTGTGGCTGTCCCGGTGGCGTCACGATGTGTGATCGCGAAGAAAAGAACCACGGGGCCGAGCATCAGAACACGCACGAGCTTGACGAGGGTGCCAACCTGGCCGGAAAGCATGCTAACCGGAAAGGCGGCCGCGAGAACCTGCGGAACCGCATACACGGTTAGTCCAGCCAGAACGCCGTACTGATAGTTGTTCAGACCGAGCGGATGAATGAGCAGCGGAAGCCCGAGAACAACAACAACTCCGAGAATCGCGGTAAATGCGATCGACGAGACGACGTGTTCCTTTTTGGCGCCGATGACAGGCGCAATCGCCGCAATTGCCGAATTGCCACAGATCGAATTGCCGCACGCGACAAGTACGGCCAGTTTGTGCGGAAGGCCCATGACGCGACCGATCGAGTAGCTGGCGCAGATTCCGAGGATTACGAGTAGCACTATCCCGATAGCCAGCGATGGACCAGCACGAAGCAGCAGCGGGAGATCGACCGATGCGCCAAGCAGGAAGACCGCTGCCTCGAGCACCTGTTTCGCGCTGAATGCCACGCCGCGTTCCATACTCGCCGGCGGCGTCCAGAATGTGCGGACTACCATGCCGAATAGAATCGCGACGACCAGCCCCTCGATAATTGCGTGGCCGAAGACGCGTTCTTCACCGGCCGCGATGCCGAGTGATGCGACGCTCACGAGCCCTGTGAGAATGAGTCCCGGGACCAGCCCAACCAGCCTTTCGGGGATTGCTACGAAGCGCGGGCGCCGGAAGGCTGCAGATGCTGTCATGGTTGGAAGAGTCTGCCGTCCCTGGGAAGCTGCGGCCCCGCACACATGACGAGGCCCAGCGTCGGAGCGCGGATGGCGAGCGCAACGCCGACCCAATGAGGTTAGGCGGGTTCGATCCATAATACAAAGACATTATTTCTATATTAGTATTCTCTACAGTTATGAGTCTGAACTTGCATCATCTCCGCGTCTTCACCGCAGTCGCCGAGCACGGCGGTTTTTCGCGTGCTGCGGTCGCGCTACGCCTGAGCCAGCCCGCTGTGTCGAAGTCGGTACAGGAACTTGAGCGGCAGGTCGGGCTCGCTCTTTTTGATCGCGTGGGACGTACACCGAAGCTGACGGATGCCGGCGAGAGCCTGCTCATACGCGCGCGAGAGCTTTTCGGTGTCGCGCGTATGGCCGAGGAGGAACTTGCCGCGCTGAGAGGGCTGGAGCGGGGGATTCTGCGAGTCGGCGCGAGCACGACCGTAGCGACGTACTTCCTGCCGGCGATACTGGCGCGATTCCATGCGCAGCATCCGGGCGTCAGGTTGCGCGTCCTGAGCGCAAATACTCGTGCAGTCGCCCGCAAGTTGGTGGAAGGGAGACTGGATATCGCGCTTGTGGAGGGGCCCGTCGAACACGAGCGAATTTCGGTGATGCCGTGGCGTGAGGATGAGCTTGTGGTGATCGCTCCGGCGTCACATCCGCTCCTGCGCAAGCGTCGAGTGGTTCCGGCCGATCTCGCCGATGAACCCTTCATTCTGCGTGAGCCGGGTTCCGGGACACGTCAGGTCGCGGAGTCGGAACTCGCCCGGTATGGGGTGCATCCAACCGCCTCCATGCAACTCGGCAGCACCGAGGCGATCAAGCAGGCGGTCGCGGCGGGCCTGGGTCTCGCTGTCGTGTCGAAAGCGTCGGCGGCAGACCAGTTGGCGCTTGGGTACATAGCGGTAGTGCGCCTGCGCGGTGTAACGTTCAGGCGAGAACTCACTGAATTGCAACTGATCGGGCGCCGCCCAAGCGCGTCGGCTGCGGCATTTCGTACACTTCTTCAGGTCGCATCAACTACCTGACTTTTGCCGCAAGCGTGGCAATATCGCGGTAGTTTTCATCTCGCCGCCGAACTTGCGCCACGCAGCAATTGATTCGCTGGACACGTAGGCTCACTGAGTGAAGAAATTTCTGGCTTTTACCTCGACCCATACTCGCATGCACATCTCGATCAGCAGGCTCATGATGGTTGGTTCGCTTGCCGGCCTCGCAGTCCCAGCGACGTCGACAGTTGCTCAGACGGCTGGCAGCGTCGCTGCATCAGCGGATTCCACCGTTGATCCCATCAAGACGATGGTCGGGCGACTCGATTTGGAACAGTACAAGGCGAACATCAAGGGCCTTACGAAGTTCGGTGATCGCCGCCAGGGCACGGACCGCAACCGTGCTGCGGTCGACTGGATAGAAGCTCAGCTCAAGAGTTACGGATGCACTCCTACGGAGCGAATCACGTATCAGTTCGAAGTGCCGCCACCGCGTCAGCCTCTCACGCCCGAACAGCGTGCACGGTTTCGTTCCCGTCCCCGCGATGGCATGGACGGCTCGGGTGGCTCGAGGAGGCGTGGCAAGATCAATCCGACCGGCGTGAACACCGACTCGCTTCGCCAACCCGATCTTGATTTACGCAAGCTCGATACGCCGCAGACTGTGAGCGGTGAGCGCCAGGAAGTGTATTGCACAAAGGTCGGCACTACACATCCGGAAGAGATGTACATCGTCGGCGGGCACATGGACGGAATCGGCTGGGGCGAGGCCGCCAACGATGACGGATCAGGTACTGCGCTTGTGATGCAACTGGCGCGCGTGTTCAGCTCCCCGGACGTCAAGACGGACCGCTCGATCCGCTTCATTTTGTGGAACAACGAAGAGAGCGGTCTGAATGGATCGAAAGCGTATGTAGAACAGCGCGACTCTCTGCAAGGCAAGGAATTTCCAGTTGGGTCCGGGAAGTATCCTGAGCCAAAATGGCTCGGAATCATTCAGCACGACATGATGATGTTCGATCATGGCATGCCTCGGCCCGACGGTACGCTGAGCCCAACGCAACGACCAGAGGCGGATGTGAATGTCGAGTTCCAGTCGAACTCGAAATTTGCGGAAGCATCGCAGCGGCTGGCATGGGCACTTGCAAATTCGAATGACAGATATGCCACCGACTATCCTGCGCAAGTTGGGCAGCACATGACCAACACGGACTCGGCGCCGTTTCAGGATATCGCACCGTCGATCAGCGTACGTGAGAACGAACGCGGCGCACAGATTGGTGCGGGATGGGATCCCAACTGGCATCAGCCGACCGATATGTTCAAGACGTATAGTGACGCCGATTTCAGATTGGGTTTGAACGCCGCGCAGACGACGCTCGGTGCGGTAGCGACTCTCACCGGTGCAACGCTACTCAAGTAATCTTGTACTAGCGCGCCCGTATGGGAACAAGTCACCTCTCGCGCCGCGAATTTCTGCTTGGAGTGGTTGCAACCGCTCCGGTATTGCAGTTGAACGCGGTGCGTGGGGTTGCGCGAAATGCAGTGTTGGCTGGAGTTCGGGGACCGGCCGTTGAACTTGCTGCGATCGAGAGCAGGCTTGGCGGACGGCTCGGCGTATCTGCCGTTGATACGGGAAGTCGATTGAGCGTCAGCTATCGTGCTGACGAGAGATTCCCGATGTGCAGCACGTTCAAGTTGCTCGCGGTCGCGGCGATTCTGAAACGAGTCGACGACCGGCTCGAGCATCTTGACCGGAACGTGCCCTTCGCTGAGAAGGATCTTCTCGCATATGCGCCGGTGACGCGGGCACACGTGAAGCAGGGAGGAATGGAACTGTCCGCGTTGTGTGCCGCGGCGATCGAATACAGCGATAACACTGCCGCAAATCTCATACTTGAGTCGCTGAACGGTCCCGCCAACGTAACACAATTCGCGCGTTCGATCGGCGACAACGAGACTCGATTGGATCGCAATGAGCCAACGCTGAATTCCGCAATCCCCGGAGATCAACGCGATACCACAACGCCTGCGGCGATGATGGCAAACTTGCGAGCGGTTCTGCTCGGAGACGTCCTTTCAGTCGCGTCGCGAGCACTGCTGACGTCGTGGCTGATTGCCAACACAACCGGTGACGACAAGCTTCGCGCATCCGTGCCTGCTACGTGGCGCGTTGGAGACAAGACAGGCAGTGGACAGAACGGGGCAATCGGCGACATCGCGATCATGTGGCCGCCGAGCCGCAACCCGATTCTCATCACTGCTTACATCCGTGATTGCTCGGCGTCACTGAGCGATCGCAACGCAGCAATCAAGGATGCTGGAAGTGTCGTGTTGAAGGCGCTAGGCTAGCAGCGAAGTCATCCCGTAGCGAAGTCATCCCGTAGCGAAGTCATCCTCCAGTGCAGGCATCCCCCACGACAGTCATCCCGGCGAATGCCGGGATCCAAACTGGACCTCAGTCATCCCGGCGAATGCCGGGATCCATCCTCGCCATCGGTGCGGCCGCAATAGGATTCCCGCTTTCGCGGGAATGACGATCGTTTGCGGGAATGGCGCTTTCGCCGATTAGTCTGTCGTGTCGATTACTGGACTAACGTCGAAGTCTCTCATCGCGCCAATTGCGGCTTCCCATCTACCTTCGGCGCAGAGACCCGACAGGCCCGCTTCCTCGTACGCCTGCAGCGCTACCTCGATCAGCGCTCTTCGCGTCGCTTCGGCGATTCTGCGGCTGTCGGGCGGGATCTGAGAGTCCGGTACTGACATACCTGAACCATATCCGATATTTGCGCTTGATGCCAGAGCAGAAAGTCACCGATCCGTAGCATCATCGTCATTCTGGGTATCCAGTTGATTCAGAATCAGTTCTGGTAATCGCTCAGAGCACGGAGGAAACGCAAATGAGATTCAAGACAGCCGAGCAATTCAGTGTCATTCGTGGCGTCACAGCTGCTGCGTTCCTGCCGTTGGCTGTGGGTTGTGGCGGACACAATCATCTGGCGGAGTACAATTTCGCGAACCGGTCGATGGCACTCGTCTACATCGCGCCGCCGAGGCCCGAACTCGTCACTGGTTGGTATGACGTACCGAATGTGAACGATCCCGTAGCGGCGGTCGTTGCCGCGGGATCTGGCGTTGCGAAAGAAGTCGTGGGCCGCAAGGCTCGATTGCGACTGGACAGCGCTACTGCCCAGATCAACATCGACAGTTTGATGTCAACCAGAACGCTCGAGCGCGCGAGTCGATACCTCGGTACGCAGCCGACCCTCGATGAGCGGAATGCGGATTTTCTGCTGGAGCTGAACATGCGTGGCTCGGGCATCGATATTCGAGGATCCCGATCTGCGTCTGTGTTCATGAGTGCGACCGCGGTGTTGCTTGACGCTCGCACCGGTCGCGAGATATGGAGTTTTGACGTCGATGGTCGCAATCGACTGACGCCGTTCCTCTATGGCGCTGACCGTGCACCAGCCGGTGCGGTCACCGCCGCTGTGCTCAGCACCGTCACGGTTGCTGATTTTCACCGCGCGCTCGAGCAACTCGTCGATTTCTCATCGGATCAAATAATCGAGAGGTTGCGCTCGGAACTACGCGACGCAAGAAATTGAAGCTGGGGTAACGTAGTGGCCCAACACTGTGTGAGTATTGGGCCACTACGTTACCGATGTCGCGCGTCGCGCGGAGCGTCGTGCGGAGCGTCGTTTACGTGTTGTTTACTTCGAGAGCTTTTGCGCCAGATCCTTTGCGGCGGCGAGATGTGCCTCGAAGTTCGGCGCGACCTTCACCTCTAGATCCTTCAACTCAGCGTTCTTGGTGGCTGGGAGCAGCGTGTTGGTGATCGCGTCGATTACCGTCTGGTGGTACCAGACTTCATGATCGATGTACGCCTTGTCGAACGCTGCTCCTTTGAGCCCGTTCAACTTTGCCGTCGTGGCGACGTAATCCTTGTAGAGCGGGAAATCCTTGCCTGGGGGTGTCGGGGTCACCTTGAGCTTGGTGGCGAGGTCGCGACCGAGTTTGCGCGCTGCCGTATGATCCCGAACCATCATATCCGCGAAGGTGCGCACGTCCTTGTTGCTGCTCTTTCTGAGCGCGATGTGGGCGAGGTTGATGTCCCAGGTGTTCGCTGCGTCGAAGATCGCGACGATCGTGGGATCATCCATGGCCGCTGAGTGGGCAGTGGAATGGGCAGTGGCGGCGGGGGCAGCGATTGCCGAGGCGGTCCTGTGTTGCGCCTGCGCTGGTAGGGTTGAAGCTGTGACAGTCATCGCGAGTGCGGCGATGGCTCCAATTGCAAGCCGGGTCTTTTTCATTGTGGATCTCCTTGAAGTTGGGTCGGCGAGGACGGGCGGTCGGTTGCCCGGCGTCCGTTGTGTACGGCATCGCCTCAATAGAGATATGGCGGTTACGCAGTAATTTGTCAAGAAAGTCTTTGAGATATTGTGCAAATATCCCCACTCGTGGTATCTTGTTGCAGTCGCGAGCATGGCTAAAATCGCCTTTGCTCCTGGGGTAGGTCGGATAGTGGCACAAGCGTGTGACGCGAGTGGAGGGGACGTGGGAATGGGCTGGTGGGAGAAACACTTCGGAAATAGCACGCGAGGCCGTATTGTCGCTATACTGCGCCGAGGATGGCGCAGTGTTGACGAGATTGCAGCTTCTCTGGGGCTGACGGATAATGCCGTCCGTGCTCACATTGCAACCCTGGAGCGCGACGGAGTAGTCACTGCGACGGGTGAGCGGCGAGACGGGTCGGTAGGGAAGCCGGCGACACTCTATGGGGTCGTTACGGAGGCGCAGACGATGTTCTCGAGCGCTTACGCGCCGGCTCTATCGGCCCTGATTGCCGAGCTTGCCAGCCGTCACTCCGGCAAGGAGCTGGAGTCGGTCTTACGCGGAGCGGGTCGCCGGCTCGGAAAACCGGCAACGGGGACCTTCGCCTAGCGTGTCAGCAGCGCAGCCGCATTACTGACCGACCTGGGAGGCGACGCGGATCTGCTCGAAACGGAGGAAGGCTACGAAATTCAGGGGCACGGGTGCGCGCTCGGGCAGACGGTCACCTGCTGTTCCGAGACATGCTGCATGGTGGAGCAACTGCTGGCCGAAGTGACGGGCGGCGAAGTACAGCAGCAGTGCGACCGGTCGCAGAACCCCCCTCATTGTGGCTTTCGTATAAGCGAGTAACGTCGGCAGGATTTAGATTCAACTGCAGCTTCGATCTTCCCGGTTCCTGGCTGCATCCTGGCCGGTGACTGGCGGGCCGCGAGGGTTGACATCGCGTTCCAAATTCGCAGACTTCGCCAGTCGATTTCGTTGCCGAATACTGAATCCGGCACCGCGGACGATCCACGGTCAAATCCCCAAGCTCACGGAGTTCCGGCATGTACGCAGTAATCCGACGTTATAGTGGTGTAGCGAAACTGATTAGCGAGCTCGACAAGAGGCAGGCGGAGGTGAGAGCGATCATGACCGACGGCCCGGGCTTCCTTTCGTACTACGCGATCCGGGATGGCGAGGCGCTTGCCACTATCACTGTTTGCAAGTCGCGCGCTGACGCAGAGGAAAGCACGCGTCGCACCGCGGCGTGGATACGCGACAACCTCGCTGGTGTACGCGTCACCCCACCAGAAGCGATCGGCGGCGAAGTTTTCATTCACGCACCCGAGTAGTCACTTCCGGCTTTCGGGGTTCGCTACCGCGCTCATTGCGGTAGCGAACTTCCCGCGGCTGCGTCGTGACGATTACCAGTCCGTCGGGACGTAGTCCTTGAGGAACTTGCCCCACAGGTGCTCGCCTGTGTTGGCGCCCGCAATTATCGGGTCCACAATACGCGCCGCACCGTCGACAATATCGAGCGGCGGATGGAACCGGTGCTCCGCAACCTTTCTTGCGGCGATATCAGCTGGATCCTCGTCGGTCACCCAACCGGTATCCACGCTGTTCATGTGAATGCCGTCCGCGTGATAATCCGCTGCCGCTGTGCGAGTCATCATGTTGAGCGCAGCCTTCGCCATGTTTGTGTGTGGGTGCCGAGTGGTCTTGAAAGTTCGATAGAACTGTCCCTCTACGGCTGACACGTTCACAATGTGCTTGTCATGTTCGGGTGTGCGCAGCATCAGCGGCTTGAGGCGTGCGTTGATTATGAACGGTGCGATCGCATTCACGAGTTGCACTTCGAGCAACTCGACCGACGGAACTTCAGCCATCAACATGCGCCACGAATTCCGATCGCGCAGGTCGACCTGCTGGAGATCCTGATCGAGTCGTCCTTCGGGGAACAGTGCGCGTTGCGCGGCTACCTCTTCGGGCAGCAAACGCACCTGTGACAGTTCCGCGGCATGTGTAAGGCCGGCGATTTCGGAGAGTTGGCTGTCGGTTGTGTCGATCTGTGTTGCATCGCTGCCGGCTTCAGGAAGCATGTGATAGCCGCGAAGCCCTTCGTACGCCCCGACTAACTGTCGTACGTGCTCCGGCATCTGACGCAGTGACGCAGTTTCATCGGCCATCATGTGTTCGTAGAACGCCGGCGGACGCCGGACAGTCTGGCACGCATTGTTCACGATAAAATCCAGCCTGTCACGAGTGTGCAGCAACTCGGCGCAGAATGCTTCGACGCTCGGCGTATGTCTGAGATCGAGGCCGAAGACTGTGAGCCGGCTGCTCCACTCGGAGAAATCCGGTTCCTGCGCGTAACGGGCCGCCGAGTCACGCGGGAAGCGCGTAGTAACGATGAGCTCGGCGCCGGCGCGGAGCAGTTTTATTCCGGCCTGATATCCGATCTTGACGCGGCCGCCGGTGAGCAACGCAACGCGACCGCGCAGATCAGCCGACTCCGTACGCTTTGCGAAATTGAAAGCAGCACAGGACGGACACAGTTGATCGTAGAAATGGTGTATCTCCGAGAAATCCTTCTTGCAGATATAGCAGTTCTGCGGTTCCACAGCCTCGCGAAAGTCCAGGTTATCGTCGACTTCGCTCTGAGAGAAGCCTTCCGGAGGAAACACGTTCGGCGTCATGAAAATCGTTTCGCGTCTCAGTTTCCGTATGCCAGTATTGGCTAGCACGCTTTCCGCGCGCTGATTGCGCGACGCTTTACGATTCCGCTTGGTTGCCTGCACCAGCCGACGCCGATCGACCGCATCGGGTCGTGAAACGCGACCGGCGGCTTGAAGGAGGCGGGTTCTTTCCTCTTCCGGCACGCCTGCGAGCAAGGCGCGATCGCGCGCTATCGATTCAAGGAGATCAGTCGCGGCACGCAGGCGTTCCGCGAGGGAATTGTCGTTGGACTCGGCTGTCACTGAGGAATTGTTGAAGTGAAATGGCCATCGAATTATAGCCAACCACCCGTGAAACCTGCACGCTGAAGCCCTGATACGATGTAGGGGCAGTCGTGCATCAGAGACCATATCAAGCCTGTCCGGTAGTTCTCGATCATCAGGACGATCGGTCCCTGATTCAAGCCGCAGTGGCCGGCTGAAAGCCATCCCACGGAATCGGCGTTTTTTTCGGGGAATGTCTGATTGAAAGCAGTCTTGAAGCCGTAGGGATTGTTATCCATGAGTTCCAGACTGTCGAAATGCTCTATCGCCCGGAGTACAATTTCCGGCGCGAAAGGAAGAGACGCGGCGACGGCCCATGGTGCGATTGTGCCATCATCGGGACCAAACGGGACACCGCGAGGCACGTAGCCGAAGAAGCGACGTTCAATGCCATCAACTTTGCAAGTGATGCGTCCAGGTCCATCGCTTGCTGTCAGTCCCCAGCAATTCTCTCCGTAACCTGTGAACTGCATCGGGTTGCGGATGGCATACTCGCGCTGAAGCTGTGTCGCACGCCGGCTGTTCTGGAAATAGTCCGACTGTTTCCCGCGCATGTATTCATCCTGAATGCCGTTCAGGTCGAGCCAGATGTGGGACAACTGATGTGTGAAGAGCGGCCCCGAATACAGGAACTCTGTACCATAGACCTTTTTCCATTTGTACGCCGACGTCCAGGCCGTGTAGCTGTCGGGAGGTAACGGGTTTGTTGGTGAGCCGAGGCCGAGGATGTAAAGCAGCAAAGCCTCGCTGTAGCCTCGCCAGCGATACTTGATGAAACCGCTTTCCGGTTTCCATCCGAGTGATGCCGTGCGGTCGCCGTGCAGCAGCCATTGCCAATCCACACGTTCGAACAGCTGCGTCGCCAGTGTTCGAATCTCGGTTTCATCCGCGTTGTCATGTGTAAAATACGCCGCGGCCGTGAGCATGCCAGCTATCAGGAATGTTGTATCGATTGATGATAGTTCGCACTTCCAGGCTCGACGTCCGGTCTGCATATCGAGGAAGTGGTAGTAGAAACCCTTGTAGCCGGTCGCGTCTTTCTCCGTTCCCTGTGGACTGTTCCAGAAGAATCGCATACATGCGAGGACGCGCTCGACTGCATCGGAGCGGCTGAGAAAGCCCCGTTCCACGCCAACAGGGTATGCGGCGAGTGCCAGACCGGTGGCAGCAATGCTCGATGGCGACCCTTCGTCGGTCCTGTCGACCACGAGGCCGTTGCTACGGTTGGTCTCGTGCATGAAATACGAGAATGACTTCTGCTGTAACTTTGCGAGCAGCTTCTCGTGGGTCGATTCAGTCATTTGGAGCCCGATTGTACAGACGGAGCAAGCGTGCTCGTCACGTTAGGCTTTCGCGCAGGATACGTCGTTGGATCTTGCCCGATGCCGTCCGGGGTAACGGTTCGCAGACGACTCGGATCTCTCTCGGCGTCTTGTACGCCGCAAGAAGTGCTCGGCAGTGCAGCCGTAGTTCGTCCACAATCGGAGGGGATGCGCCCTCAGGTGCATCCGTGAGTCGGACGAATGCAATCACAGATTGTCCCCATGTCATATCTGGTGTGCCGATGACAGCCGCTTCTACAACTCTCGGATGGGCGAGCAGTGCGGTTTCGACTTCTGCGGGATACACGTTCTCTCCGCCGGTGACGATCAGATCGCTGCGTCGATCCAGAACGCGCAGATAGCCATCGGAATCAAGCGTGCCGATGTCGCCAGTGTGCAACCAGCCATCAACAATAGTTTGCTCGGTCATCTCCGGGCGTCCGGCGTATCCAGCCATTACAACGGGACCGCGCACAAGAATCTCGCCAGCTTCTTCCGTTGCGGCGTTCCTGTCGTCGGCAACCACACGAATTTCATTCGGATAGATTGCGCGGCCCGCGGTACCGAGCTTTCGGAGTGCGTCGATGGGAGTAAGCGTGGCGACCTGCGATGTCGTTTCGGTGAGACCGTAAGTTTGGGAAACCGGAATGCCAAGTCGCGCGCAGCGTTCGAGGACGGGCTGCGGCGCGGCGCCGCCGCCGAGCAGCACGCACCGCAGCGACGAAGGGTAGGGCCTGTCGTCATGCGCGTCTAGCATTCGCTGCAACATGACAAGTACGACGGATATGATGGTGACACCGTCGTCGTCGAGCGCTCTGTTGGCCGCTACGGCATCAAAGCCATCGTGTACGACAGCGGTGATGCCGTAAATCGCAGACCGCAACAGAATTGAAAGCCCGCCCACATGGAATAGTGGGAGGCACGCAAGCCATCGATCGTCGATATGATTGCCAAGATTGAGAGCGGAGCCAATTGCGCTCCACCAGAAATTACCGACCGTCAGCATCGCGCCCTTGGGCTGGCCAGTCGTTCCTGACGTGTATATGATCGCGAGTACTGCACTGGCGTCGTGTGCAAGGCGCAACTGTGCATCCGGCTCACTACGCGTATCCATCCTTGCACATGCTCCGTCTGAAGCACCGGCATCGTCGATGCTCACCACGACGAGGTTGGGCTGCTCAGCGCGCGCGGTTGCTACGATTCCCACGGTGCGCCCCTCGACTACCAGCAGCCGTGCGTTCGAGTCTGCGAGCTGCCACGCGAGCTCGGCTGCGCTGAGCCGGACGTTCAGCGGAACGAGTGTGGCGCCGATTCGCAGTACCGCGTGGATCAGCAACGCCGCGCCGGCGCCGTTGTGCAGGAGCATCGCAACGCGATCATTTTGCGTGATGCCCCAGCCTGCCAGCGTCTGTGCGGTCCGAGTTACGTCGGCGTCCAGCTCTGCGTATGTCCAGGTCCGACCATCAGCGACAAGCGCTGATCGCGCAGGCGTGCTCGCAGCGCGATACGAGATCCAGTCAGTCAGCGGTGCTGTTGACGGCGACTGCATCATCGGTATCGGTTGGCGGAGCTGAGCAGGGTCAGAGGACTGACGTTCGCGCGAATATCAGGCCGGCTGTGAAGAGCAGTCCAAACGATAGCAGCAGGAGGCCGCTGCGTTTGAGCATAGGATTGAGGTCGCGTCCGGAGAGTCCACCGAGCACCTGCCGCACGAGTACGAAGGCAAGTGGAATTGAGATCCACGGAAGCAATAGCCAGCGGTGTCTGGAGATCCCAGTGAACGCCATCACGCCGGGCACGGCATAAGCGAGGATCGCGAGCGACGCGTACTGATATCGCGTTGCGCGATCACCGACCCGAACAGCCAGCGTGATCTTCCCGGCTGCGCGATCTGTCGGCAGGTCGCGGAGATTGTTGATCACGAGGATGTTCGTCACGAGGAATCCCACGGGGAGTGACGCGAGCAGCGCGAAGGTGCTCCACACACCGGTCTGCAGATACGCCGTTCCGGTAACAGCAACAATTCCGAAGAACAGAAATACGAATACATCACCCAGGCCGTGATAACCGAATGGCCACGGACCGCCCGTGTACGCGAGCCCGCAAACTATGGATAATGCGCCGATCAGTATGATGGGCCAGCCCCCTATCCAGGCGAGATAGCAGCCGAGCAACGCGGCAAGCCCAAACGCGACAACTATTCCACGCCGGACGGCCTCATGGGTGATGAGACCACCTTGCGTAACACGCACGGGGCCGAGTCGACCATCGTGATCGGCGCCACGATGGAAATCGGAGTAGTCATTCGCGAAGTTGGTTCCGATCTGGATAAGGAGTGCCGCGATCAGCGTGACGACAAAGACGAGCGGAATCATGTGTCCGCGCTGGTACAAGGCCACTCCGCCGCCAACAATTACCGGTACGGCCGCCGCTGGCAACGTCGCCGGTCGTGACGCGAGTAACCACGCACGAGCCGGCTGCGGTGCAGCGCTATGTGGTACGGAGACAGCGCTCACGGAAACCGCGGAAACTTGGACCAGTCCGGTGGCCGCTTCTCGAGGAATGCATTCTTGCCTTCCTTTGCCTCTTCAGTGAGGTAATAGAGCAGCGTTGCATCACCAGCGAGTTGCTGAAGGCCAGCCTGACCGTCGGTGTCTACGTTGAACGAAGCCTTGATGAAGCGAATTGCAGTCGGGCTCTTCTGCATGATCTCCCTCGCCCACTGCAATCCTTCTTCGTGCAGTTTCGCGAGCGGAACCACGGTGTTGACGAGTCCCATGTCGAGCGCTTCCTGCGCGCTGTACTGGCGGCAGAGGTACCAGATCTCCCGCGCCTTCTTGTGTCCGACTACACGGGCGAGATACGCGGTGCCGTAACCACCATCGAAACTCCCGACCCGCGGGCCCGCCTGGCCGAATCTTGCGTTATCCGCCGCAATTGTAAGATCGCAAACGAGATGCAGCACGTGACCGCCTCCAATCGCGAATCCAGCCACGACAGCGATCACAGGCTTGGGCAGATACTTGATCTGCTTCTGCACATCAAGGATGTTGAGGCGCGGAATCGTATCCGTTTCGCCGACGTAGCCGCCGTGTCCCCGCACGCGCTGATCGCCGCCGGAGCAGAATGCCTCATCCCCTTCGCCAGTCAAGAGAACGACGCCCGTCGTCATGTCATCGCGCACGTGGTTGAACGCGTCAATCAATTCACCGACGGTCTCGGGACGGAATGCGTTATGGACCTCGGGGCGGTTGATGGTGATCTTGGCGATCCCCTCGTCACCCGCCTTTTCGTATCGAATGTCCTTGTATTCTTTGATGGTTTTCCAATCGACGTTCATGCTTTCTCCTCAAGGTCATCGCGGCTGAGTAGCGTCGTGTGCGACGCTGGCCGCGACTGTCAACTTATCTTCCTGGCGCACGCCGCGAAGGACGGTCAGCCACAGCTATTTCTGTAAGCTATCAGGCCCAGCCGGCACCTTCGCGATCCAGCCTGTCGAGAGCGCTATCGACAAGCGCACCGAACCGTTTTGGCTGCTCCAGATGGGTCATGTGACCCGCACCCTGCACTATATCGAATTCCGCCCGCGGAATCGAAGCCTTCATCGCAGCGCCCAGCTCGACGTACTTGCTGTCTAGTTCGCCAGCGAGGATTCGAACGGGCGTTCGGATTGTAGCTAGATCGCCAACGACAGCAGGATCCGCCGCCGAACCGGCGCCCCGAAGACTGTTCGCGAGACCGAGTGGGCTGTTTGCCAGCCGCTGAGCCCGAAGCCGGTCGAGTACGGATTTGTCTGAACCAGCCAGGCTCGACCAGAGTGGCAGGCGCTCCCATCTGTCCACGAAGGCGGGAACGCCTTCGCGCTCTATCGAATCAGCGAGTTCCATGTCTGACGCGATACGATGATCACGCTCGTGTGGATCTGCGGTGCCGGGCGAAGTGCTCTCCAGGATCAATCCGGAGACGCGGTCCGGGTGTCGGAGCGCAAAGCGCAGGGCCGCGCGCCCCCCCATGGAATAGCCGAGGATCGCTGCGCGGGGGACTGCCAGAGAGTCCAGTATTTCGCGGAGGTCATCGGCAAACCGGATCAGCGAATAACGCAAAGGATCTGCTGGCGCATCGGATTTTCCGTGGCCTGTGATATCAACCGCAATAGTTGTGTACCGATCGCAGAGCGCCGATTGCAGTTCTGTCCACGTTTCTGTGGAACCAGTGAAGCCATGCAGCAGAACTACGGATGGTCCGGAGCCGGCTCGCGCAACATGGAATCGGACGCCGTCCACAACGGTCAACTCCAGATGCTCCGTCGTGCAGGTCACTCGGCGGCGGAAACCGCGGCTGCTACGCGCTCCCAAACCTCACGGTGGAGTTGCATGTTGCGCGAGCGATCAGTCCGGATTTCGACGATGTGCAGGCCGTTGGCGTTGATTCCCGCCGAGACGGCTTCGCGAAGTGATCCGATCGAATCGACTTTGCGATAGTCTGCCCCGTAAAGCGCTGCCGCCGAATCGAACTGGAGCCCGTGAGGCGTGCCGAAGAGTTGTTCGAAATGCTCCGGCTTAGCGGATTGCGGAAGGAATGAGAAAATCCCTCCGCCGTCGTTGTTGATTACGACAATAGTTGCATTGAGCTTGTACAGCTTAGCTGCGAGCAATCCATTCATGTCGTGATACATGGCGATATCGCCAATCACCAGCAAAAGCGGTCCTGAATTGGCGTCGAGCGTTGCGGCGACGCCTAATGCGCTCGAGACAACACCGTCGATCCCGCTTGCGCCGCGGTTGGCAAGGACTCGCAGCGAACGCGCGTCACCAGCGGCGAAGCCGTCGAGATCGCGCACCGGCATGCTGCTGGACACGAAAATCGTACCGTGCTCGGGGACGAGTGAAGCGACCTGTGCAAGGACGTCACCCTCAAACGTTTCGTTGAGCGTCGCGGTGAAATCAG
Source organism: Gemmatimonadaceae bacterium (assembly GCA_039924325.1). Taxonomy (GTDB): domain Bacteria; phylum Gemmatimonadota; class Gemmatimonadetes; order Gemmatimonadales; family Gemmatimonadaceae; genus Fen-1247. Next base: position 3,648 of record JBDTAZ010000113.1, on the reverse strand, counting down.
CGATTGCCGTCGCGGCGCGCGCGTTACCGCTGCGCCATTTTGCGAGCCATGTTGCGTGCGCAGGTGCAGCCTCGGTCATTTGAGCGAGCTGCGCCAGGACTGCTTCACACACGAGCCGAGGCTCTGCGTGAACAACTTGAGCTGCAAGAAGGGTCGGGTCGGGCCAGTGTGCGGCGTCGACGATGATGTGGTGTGCGGCTGCGTTGCGTTCCATGAACTGAAGCAACGGCTTGGACGTCGGAAGTGCGCCGACGCGGAACACTACATCGGGAGAAAGATCAGGAGTCGCAGCAGCATCGTGCAACAGCGCGTCATACCGATCGATCAGCGCGCAGTGGTCGTGCGGTCCCCAGCGGAGCTGTGAAAGCGGGTCGACCAGCAACGGCGCATCTAGCGCCGCAGCAAGTGCCGCGAATGGAGCCGCTAGCGCGCCGTCGTACTGCGGCCCACAGATAAACATCGGGCGGCTGGCGCCGTGGAGTCGTGACGCGATAGCGCGTATCGTCTCACGTGATGGCACTGACGGTGCGTCGGTGACTCTCACCCAAGGCATTCCATCTGCGCGGCCGCGCCACGCGAGAGCGTCGGCATCGGATAGATTTGCCGGTGCGCTGACGGCAACCGGAGTGAGCGGCTCGCGGAATGGGAAGTTGAGATGCACCGGTCCGGCAGGTGACGCCGTAGCGGTTGCGACGGATCGGCAAGCAAGTGTCCGGACGTATCTCAGCATGTCCGGTGATGATTCTGCGAGCGCGACCTCGGTGAACGACTTGGGGTAGCTGCCGTACAGTCTGTTCTGATCGATTGTTTGCGACGCACCGACGTTGCGTAGCTCAGGTGGTCGGTCGGCAGTGAGTACGAGCAGCGGAATCGACGCGACGCGTGCTTCTATGACGGCGGGCAGGAAGTTGGCCGCGGCCGTGCCCGAAGTGCAGAGCAGCGCGACGGGGGCACCGAGCGCGCGCGCCATGCCGAGTGCGAAGAACGACGCGGATCGTTCGTCGAGATGCATCCATATCTTGAGCGACGGATGCTTCGCCATTGTGATGGCGAGTGGTGTGGAGCGCGAGCCAGGGGCGATGCAGACGTTGCGGAGACCAGAGCGCGCGAGTTCATCGACAAATGCGCCGATGTACGCAGACGAAGCCTGCTCATTCGCCTTCATTGCGTGTCGCCACTATAAGCGGTAGCCTCGGCAATAGCGGAATCGACGTCGGCGACAGCAACCGCGGCTGCGAGCGCAGTCTGAACGGGCCGGAGCTTGAGCATTGATTCAGCGTATTCCTGATTGGGATCGGAATCTCGCACGACGCCGCAGCCGGCAAAAAGCCACGCATTCGGACCCGTGATCACTGCAGAGCGTAGCGCGACCGCGAACTCCCCGCGATCACTCTGGAGCCAGCCGATCGGTGCCGCGTACCACCCGCGATCCATTTCTTCGTTCTCGCGAATGAATTGAAGCGCCGCCTCTTTTGGTGCACCCCCAACCGCCGGTGTCGGGTGAAGCTCCTCGACAAGCTGGAGGATTGTGTGTCCCGGTCGCAACCGCGCGCGCACTGCCGTGTGGAGATGGTGCACCTGCGGAAGTGACAGCAGCGTGGGCATGTCTGCGGATGTGACATTGTCGCAGAAACGCGCGAGGCCGGTACACAACGCGCGCCGTACGATTTCGTGTTCGGACCTGTCCTTATCGCTCGCGAAGAGCTCCTGAGCCTGTGCCGCGTCGTCTGCCGGAGTTGCACCGCGGCGCGTTGAGCCAGCCAGACTGCTGGCCTGCACGTCCTGTCCGTCCACTCGAACCAGGCGCTCCGGTGTCGCGCCAACAAACGCACTGTCGCCAGACCAGAAGCCAAAGACGTAGCAGGTAGGATGTGCGTATCGCAACTGACGGATCGTTTCAGTCGTGTCGAAATCCTGCGCTGTTTCGGCGTGTACTTCGCGCGCCAGTACTACTTTTTCGAGATCTCCTTCGCGTATACGTGCGACCGCAGCGCGCACCGTTCCACGCCATTCGTTTGCATTGCGTGATTCGTCGTACGCGACCGCATCAGCGTTGGTTATCGAGGGTTGCGATTCCGAAGAACAGGGTTGCGCAGCCAGAACCGCTGCGCGCAGTCTTGCGAGGAGCGACAGGTCTATTCCGGTTTCGCCATCTGCGTTCACGACGAGTGACGTCGTCAGCCAGCAGGCGCCGCCGCGTTCCACGAGTTGAATAAGCGGAACGGTGAGTCGCGCTTGCGGGAATCCGCCCCACGTCGGTGTAGCGGGCCGTTTGGGATCAAACGCGAAGCCGCCGATCAAGGTTGGACCGGCGCCGGGCACGCCGGACGACTGGTCGGCGATAACAGCGTCGGCCAGGAGCTCCTTCCAGCCTCGGTCTATCATGGTGAAGCGATCGGATCCATCGGGAGCAAATGTCACGGCGGAGCCAAGTCCAGCGAGGGCAAAGCCATCGGCGGGACGGGTCCAGTAGGATCGAATGTCGATCAGCGCGCCAAGTGCCGGATCCCGTGTGGCCGCTTCCTGAGCGGCGACGATCGCCTCGAGTGGGTCGATCGACGGGACACGTTCGACAGCACTGACGAGAACTCGGTGGCGCTTAGCGCGCGCCGAGGCGCTGGCTCGGGCGACCAGTAAGTCGAGGCTGGTGTCGACTGTCATTAATTGAAAGTAAGCGCCCGGAGGCGCGGTCGGGGTACCTGCGGTACCTGTCTAACGGATTGCGAAGCCCACGCCAACAGAGCGTTGCGCGAACCCGAAAACGGGGAACGCCGAGATGGTTGGGGAGGACTTTGTCGGGATCGCGGCGGCGCTTGCCTGCGGGTTCTGGTTCTGCGCCGACTGAGCGTGTACGAAGGCCGCGAACGCAGCCATGACGCCAAGTGCGCCGGCAGCACCGAGTCCGACCGCGAGATGCGGGCGCTCCGACGTGACCTCGGTGGTCTGGTACTGATACGGAGTGCCGAACGGATCGGTACCCGTTTTTGTAACCACTGTTGATACGTCCTGACTCTGGAGCCCATACCAGATGCCCACGCCTGCAGCGGCCATGACGAGGAAGCCGGCGGCGGGTTTGTGCGTCATGAACTGGCCCATGCCGGGGATGACGAGGCCGGCCGCGAAGGCCGCACCTGGGGCGGGCATGCTCTGAACGGCTGCGACCGGTACGCGGACGATGGTGGTGTCGGGTGGGAGTGCGAGTGCCAACTCGGCGATTCTCTGTCTGACGTCGGGCGCTTCAGTTGCGCCAGGCGAAAGCGAGAGAAAGCGGCAATATTGGCTCATTGCGCGCGAATCCCCGGAGGCTTCGTAGCCGCGTCCAAGAGCGTACGCGATTGTCGCATCCGAAGGGTCGAGCTTGGCCGCCTCTTCGTAGAGTGCAGATGCAGCGGCGTTGTCCCCTACAATCGACGCAGTCTGCGCACGTCCAGCGATTTCTCGTGCTGCATTCTTCGCAGAATCCGAAACCTGACCGATCGCTGCCGCCGCGACGACGCAACGACTCGGCAACGCTCTGGATGGCGTGTCCGGCGAGGTGTTCTGTGCAGCAACGATCGAGGGTGTAGCGAGAGTTGCGGCGACTACGAGCAGAACTGACAGGCGCATTGCCATTTGTTGGGTTGGTTACGGATTTACGGTGACGGTTGT
>JBDTAZ010000112.1:0-4862 GCA_039924325.1 Gemmatimonadaceae bacterium | reverse complement strand
CCCGTTCATGATGGCGGCCCTTCAGTCCTTTGCGTTACTGATACCGGAGTCGGAATCGAGACTGCGACTCAAGCGCGATATTCGACCCTTTCTTCACGACCAAACCGCAGGATCGCGCCACGGGGTTGGGTTTATCCACTGTGGCCGGGATCGTGAAGGACGCAGGCGGGCGAGTGGAGGTGGTGAGCGCGGTCGGGAGGGGTAGCGCGTTCACACTGTTGCTGCCCGCGGCCTGACGTCTGACGGTTCGCAATTTCAACAGGCGAAACCGTCAGGCCATCACGACGCCGGTACACTTGAATCTGGCGCTATATTGTCACCGCATGGCACCTGTTCGCACAATCCCCACGCTTTCGGCTCGGCGATATGTGCAGCCGCTCCGCGAGGGAGGTTCGCTCCCCGCAGTCGTCGACACCGATGACGGCCTTTTCGTAGTAAAGTTTCGCGGCGCCGGACAGGGCGCCAAGGCCCTCGTCGCCGAGCTCATCAGTGGTATGCTCGCAATGGCCCTGGAGCTGCCAGTGCCAGACCTGGCGCTCGTTCAGGTATCGGAGACGTTCGGTAGAAGCGAACCCGACCCCGAAATAAGCGACATCCTCCGCAAGAGCCACGGAATCAACGTTGCGCTTCGTTATCTCGATGGTGCGTTCAACTTCGATGCGACCGCGGCTGGTGAGCTGATCGACGCTTCGCTTGCTACGCGCATTGTCTGGCTGGATGCGCTGCTCACCAATCCTGATCGTACAGCGCGCAACACCAACATGTTGATCTGGGAACGCACTCCCTGGCTCATTGATCATGGCGCTGCGCTGTACGCGCATCATGACTGGGCTTCGGTCAATTCGGCGCGCGTGCATTCTCCGTTCCCACTGATCCGTGACCACGTGTTGCTCGCTCAGTCAAACGACGTGGCTTCCGTCGACGAGCAGATGGCTGCAACTCTCACCAGTGATGTCGTCTCGGATGTGCTGGAACAAGTGCCGGATGCATTGCTCTCCGACGCAGCATTCCAGGCCGATGGAGATACACCGGCTGAAGCCCGTGCGCGCTACGTTGCATACCTGAATGAGCGACTCGCCAGCCCTCGAGACTTTGCGCTGGCTGCTTCCAAAGCACGCTCGGAAAAACTGATAGAGGTGCCGCTCCAACGAACGGCTCGGCGGTAATGGCGTGACACAGCCCGAACGCACCATTCCTTACAATTTTGCGGTGCTGCATGTTGTGCCGCATGTCCACATCGGCTGTGCTGTACCAGTGGGCGTGATACTTCACGCGCCAACCGAGAAGTTCGTGGGGCTTCGGGTCCTGGTAGACAGCGCGGCACTCGCAGCGCGCGCTCCAAACGTCGATGTTGAACTGCTCGTGCGTTACCTGACAACCTTCAAGGCTGCATCGCAAGCCGATGACGCAGGCGGCACACTATCCTTTGGGTCGCCGTCGGAACGGTTTCACTGGCTCACCGCGCCGCGATCAGACGTGATCCAGTCGGGCGCGGTGCACGAAGGAGTTTGTGCCGAGGTAGACGCGGAGCTCGACGCACTGTTTCGCGAGCTCGTCATGTAGTTGCAGGCTGATGCGTCCCGCGAAGGCCTCGAACTAGTCGCGATGCCTGTAGGCCAGTATCGTGGTCGCAATCGCAGCGCCGATGATCCAGAACGGCATTGCGACCAGCCAGCTCCCCGGACTCGTGGCGCTCACGGCACCAGCGGGGCCGGCGACATACCGCCCGGTTGTTCCAACCAGCGCGGCCTCGAGGCCGTACGTCCCACCCCAGAGCGATCTGAGCAACTGGGTCGCGTCCGGCATGTGGAAAGCGGCGAAAACGGCCATGAGAATCCAGAACGACACCGCGACACCAATAATCCATCGCCACGCGTGGTCACTTCCGACGACCGCGACGGAAATAAGCAGATAGCACAGTGTCGGTGCCGTAAAGGCAACCACCCACTCCCAGCCAGGGCCGCGCGCCACACGGTTCGCGCCGCCAGAAATGCCCGACAGGATCGCAGCCAGGACGAGGATGAAAGCGACATACGCAACCGATGCAATCATCGTCCATGCCCAACCTGACAACAGCTTAATGATCGTGTGCGGACCGCGTGCGACTGGCATCGTCCAGTGGTAAGAACGGCGTGAAGGATCTTCCGTTCGCCAGACGCCGAAAGGTATGAAGAGCGCCAGGAAGATAATCGGAATCGCGCCGGCCGCGCCGAAGGTGAAACCCGGATCAAACGCAGGCTGCTTTTGCAACTGTTGAATCGTGCTGCCTACGATCACTGCGCCCAGCAGCAGCAGCGCGCCGATAAAGAAATACGCCTCAGTCCGAAGCGCTATCCCAACTGCGCGGAATTGCTCCGCAACTACCTTCTGAGTTGGCGGCGTCGAGTGCAGCGTCGACGGCATCGTCTCGTTGAATGCTGTGGCTGTCATGGATGTCAGTCGTTCGGGTTGAGTAGTGCAAGCGTGGCGTCGAGTAGCGAAAGCGGAACCACTTCGCGTACCGTTCCGCCAGCGCTGGTCAATTCGCGCGCTACGTCCTTTTCGGGCCCCCACACGGTCCACTGCACCTCGCGCGGAGCGGCAACGCGGCGGAGCACAGTTCCTTTAAGCGAGGGCGCTCCTGCCCATCCCTCTGGAACTTCCACGCTGTAACGTCGCAACCCGGCGTCCAGATCCGCGCGCGACATTTGCGCACGCAACTCTCCATTCCTCAGCACGCCCATATGATCGGCCAGTCGCTCGACCTCCTCCACGTGGTGCGTCGAAAGCACTACAGTCGTTTCAGTCTCCGCCAAGTGATCTGCGAGAACACCGAGCGTCTCGTCGCGCATCAAGGGATCCAGTCCGTCAGTGGGCTCATCGAGCAGCAGCACCGGGGGCCTGTGGGCAAGCGCCATCGTCAGCTGCACTCTGCGCGCCTGCCCTTTCGACAACACTCCCATTTTTCGGTCCAGCCGAAGATCGAATTTTTTCGCTAGAGTCGATGCATAGCTCGTATCCCAGCTCGGGTAGTAAACCGCATGGTGCTCGAGCAGCCGACCGACTTTCATCCAGCTGTAGCCCCAGTCCGGCCGCTCCGGTACATAGCCCACGTTGGCGCGAACCTCCGGTGCCCGCACACGGCAGTCGAGTCGCATTACTTCTGCAGTCCCCGTGTCCGCGCGGAACAGGTCGAGCAGGATCTTGAGCGTGGTACTCTTGCCTGCGCCATTCGGACCCACCAGGAGGTACACCGCACCTGTCGGTACCTGAAGTGACACGTCGCTCAGCGCAACCTGGTCGCCGAACCGCTTGCTAAGGCCACTCGTACTCACGGCGAGATCGCCGTCTCGCAGCCGTGTTGGGAGAGCGGTCATCATAGCGGTTCCTCTGTCGGATGTTTGTGGTCCTCGTTTCGTATGGCTCCTATCAGTTCGGCAGCTGTGAGTCCGTTACGCCACGCGTCATGCAGCGCGCGCCTCGCGACTTCCTCCGCGAGCGTCTGGCGCTGGGATCCATCGGACTGTCCGGGGCTCGCATACGTCCCCTGTCCACGGCGGACATAGACCATCCCCTGCCGTTCAAGGTCGCGATACGCCTGACTAACCGTGTTCGGATTGACCCGAAGCTGTACGGCCAGATCGCGCACAGACGGAAGCGGATTATCGGCCCCCAGCGTACCGAGAACGAGCGCGCGCCTGACCTCGTCCACTATCTGAACGTAGATCGGCCTCGTGTCCTGTGGATCCAACGAGATGAGCATAACTTGGGTGTTATGGTGTACCAGTTACCTAGTACACTATATCTCACCCCCCAAGCTGTCAAGCTCGGTTATTCCGGAGTCTTTTAACCAGGCTTGGGACGAACGACAGCAGTATCAGCACACCGCCGGCTATTGAGGCGTGGACCAACGCACTCCGCCTGGCGCCGGCCACGCCCGATAGGAGGGCATCTGCGAAATATGTATAGGCGGCGGTGACCGGCAGATCACCGATCATCGTCCCGGCCAGATAGGAGGCAAAATCAAGCCCGACCAGGCCGGACGCAAAGTTCACCGCGGCGAATGGAACAACAGGAATGAGCCGAAGCCGCAGTGTCGTCAAAAAGGCATGTGAGTCGGCTAGTCTCTCAAGTGCGTAAATTTTTCGCCCCCCGATCCGCTCGATCGCGTCCCGTCCGAGGAATCTCGCCAGCCAGTACCCACCGGTAGCTCCGATCGTCGCTCCGATCCAGTTAAGCAGCGTTCCAAGCTCGAACCCAAAGATTGCGCCGCCAGTTAGCGTAAGGATGGAACCAGGCACTCCGAGAGTGCCGGCGACCGCATAGAGCAGCAGAAACAGCGGTATGGCGTAGGGGGCATCTCGCAGCCCGCGAGCCTGGTCGGCGAAGGCCTTCAAACCGCCGTGACTCAGTTCCAGATGGTGCGCAAAGACAAACGATGCAACCAGTATTACGGCGAGAAGGCCGAGCTTGGCGCTCGCTTTGACTGTGGCACGTTGCATGGACTTACAATATGCACGACAAATCGATCACTTTGGACACGAAAATCGCCGAAATTGAACCAGTAACTCGCATTTCACATTTCACTTTCAGAGACTGAAGCACGTGACCAAATCGACGCACCGTTCCTTTGGAGCCGTGATTTCTGGCTGCATTGCGATTTCCGGCATCCTTGCGTGCGCATCCGTGAAGGTGCCCGCGGCGACTCCGCCCAGTCCCAGTTCGAACGCTGTCACCAGACCTCGCTCAGACGGCTCTGTCGAGGAATCGCAGGTGCGCATGGTGATGTCGGCGCTAGCCGACGACTCGATGGAAGGTCGAATGACCGGGTCGCGTGGCTCGGCCAAGGCGGCGACATTCATCGCGCGCCAGATGGGCGAGGT
>JBDTAZ010000111.1:0-2616 GCA_039924325.1 Gemmatimonadaceae bacterium | reverse complement strand
ACAGGCGTCGATCGACTCGGCATTTGCCGCGCTGAGATCAGTGTATCCCCCGGCAGTGTTTCCGTCAGTCTACATCGTGGTCGGAGACGGGATCTCGGGAGGTACTTCCCTTCGAACGGAGCCGCCTACAGTTCTCGTGGGTGCCGAACTAACAGATTCCCCCGCGGGACTGCCGCTTACGGTCGCTCACGAGCTCGCGCATGCACAGCAGCAGTACCCGTTTTGGAAAGTGCTTGGCGCGGGGCCTTCGTTTATTCGCGGGACGCTCCTGGCCCAATGCATCAAGGAAGGATCCGCCGACTTCATTGCGCAACTTATTACGGGAAAGCAGCCCGGGTCGCAGAGAAACGTCTATGCACTCGCCCACGAGCGCGAGCTATGGAAGCAATTCCGGCAGGACATGCACGGCACCGACTACAGCCGCTGGCTTTACAATGGCGGCCGAGTCGCCGACGGTGTGCCGACGGATCTTGGTTATTGGATCGGCTATCGTATCACGAAGTCGTACTACGACAAGCCCCCGAACAAGACAGAAGCTGTCAACGCGATCTTTCACATAGGCGATTTCGACAGTTTTCTGGTTGAGAGCGGATACAATCCCGGCGCGTGAGCCTGATGCAAGCATATTATACTTGCAGCGTTTTGAAGCAGGGCTCAGCAGATTGATCCGCGCTATGCGGCATACATTAAAGCGAGGGCGTGGTCATGAGGATACAACAAAACAGTTGCCGTGTTGTGTCGCGGGCCGGGCTCGCTTGCCTACTCGTCGCTGGCATTGTCCAGAGCCTCGGCGCCCAAGTCGCGTACGATGCTCCAGACGCACGAGTTGAGGTACTGGGTTTGCGGCACTGGACACTCAAGGCGCTGCAGGACTCAATTCAACACCGAGTACCCGGGCAAACGCTCGCAGATGCGGCGTGCATGGTAACACTGCGCGACTCGCTCCATTTCGCAGACGCCCTGGTCATGTTCATGACGTATCCTGCCAAGCCGGGCGTTGCGGCAAGGCACTATGAGATTATAAAAGTCATCGAGCCTCAGGACTCGTCGCGGGTACGCTGGACACCGTCGCCGCGGGATACCTTCAAAGTGCTCCGCCCCGGTTATGCAACAGTGATTCTCCCAGTGACCGATTCGCTTGGACGCCTCTTGATAGGTCGCCTATTCGGACCGCTACAATTGTACAATCTGGATCCCGCGGCACGTGCGACCTTCATGCGCGGTCGTCCCCATGCGATAGTTGAGGATGCCGATCGTCTCTGGAACTTCCTGAACGCACATCGTACCGAAGCCGACCGGCGCACCGCAGTCGGTGCGCTGCATAAGGACGGCCCGTACGCGAATCGCATGGTCGCTGCGGCGCTGCTCGCGAACTTTGCGGATCAAGATTCGACGTGGTGGGCACTCACCGACGCACTGCGCGACGGCAACGAAGGCGTCCGTTCAACCGCGCTCATCGTGCTAGACGGACTACCCGCGCGCCGCGTAGACTGGACGCCGGCTGTCCCAGCGCTTCGCGCGTTGCTCGGCGGCACCAACGTATCCGCAACACAGGATGTGCTGGAGTTGCTGAACCGCACGCAGGTAAGCGCCGCGTTGGCGCGCCCACTGCTACACGGCAATGGCAGTTGGGTACTCACGCACCTACGAGCCGAGTATCCTGGAGCCCACGATGCCGCGCACGCGCTGCTGGTCCGATTGAATAATGGGCGTGACTTGGGACCGAGCGACAGTGCGTGGGCGCATTGGCTCGCAGCACTGTAGATCAAGCCGACCTGGACACCACGCCGACGGGCTCAACCGCCCGGGTCAGCGAGAGATTAGCCCAAGCAATCGAATCGCTTCTGGTGGCTCGTTGACGAAAATCGCCGTGTACTTACCATGGTGCAAAATCTGGCACCCCTTCCCGGTTCCTGCGCGATTCCTGTCGATCGCTCACGTCCCAGTCGCCGATTCGGCAAATCCGCTTACAAAATTCCAGCCGCGACCAGGTCCGTACGCATCGTCTTTCCCGGATGAACGGGCCTGCGAAAATACCACCATTGTCGTAGCCGGTCGTGCTTGTCACCCGTCGCCACCGCACCACCCCACGTGGATTGTTTGGTTTCCGTAGTCGCACTGCGGAAGAGATCGTCCGCGCGGTCAAGCGCATCGCGCACGTCGCGTTGCTCCTGCTCTGGCGCAACGGTCAACGCGCCAGCGATGATGTCACGCAGATCGACATCGTTGAGCCAGTCATCCAATGTCAGATCGTATCGCGCCGCCGTGCGCGCAATTCCATCCCATTGGACGATGATGTCGCTCAGTTTTTTATTGCGCAAATGAACGGCTACACTCCGCGCCGCCAGATATCGCGCGACCGCATCGGTTGACTCGTCGGGCATCGTCATGGCTTTCCTCTACTATATGTCAGTGGCTGAGTGTTGCCTGGCGGCGGAAATAGGCTTCGCCATTGTTTGGCTTGAAGAACGTACGGATAGTTCCATCTGCGTTGAATGCTATGAACGCGCCGGTCGCGCGGTCGTAGCGCGACACGGTGCCGTCGGGGCGACGGATCTCCAACACGTTTCCGCCGGCCGGTTCGTCACGCAGTGTCTGCGCCTCCCTCAAATATTC
>JBDTAZ010000110.1:0-3334 GCA_039924325.1 Gemmatimonadaceae bacterium | reverse complement strand
GACGGGCTCCCCGCCGACGTCACACTCACCAGGATTGACTTATCATGACACCGAGCGCCACGAAAGCCAAGAAGGCGAAGCCTATGACGCGCGAGCAGTTTCTCAAACACTTCGAAAAGCGGCTGCTCGAGGAGCGCGCGAGGGCCGTGAAGGAGCTGGGCATGTACAGCGACGCGTTTAACGTCTCTGCACAGGATGCAGGGACGGAAAGCGCTTATTCGTTCCACATGGCCGATCAGGGAACTGACGCGATGGAGCGGGAAAAGGCATTTCTCTTCGCGAGCCAGGAGGGCAGGTTCCTCTGGCACATTGATCAGGCACTTCGCAGACTTTATCGCGACCCCGAAAATTACGGCAAGTGCATGAGCTGCCACGCTCCGCTCATGTTCGAACGGCTCGACGCACTTCCGCACGCGCGCTATTGCATAGAGTGCAAACAACGTGAGGAAGATGCCAAACGGTAATACCGAGAGTGTCCAGGCTGGTAGAGCAAACCCCTGGATATTCTGGTGCGTGATTATTGTAGTTGTCGCGCTCGATATCGTTACAAAAGCCGCGGCTGTGAACGGACTCGTGCCGGCCTACACGCCGCACGAGATAATCGGCAACACGGTGCGATTCACGCTCGCCTACAACCCAGGTGCAGCGTTTGGATTCAATGTGGGTCCGGCGTCGCGCTGGATCTTCACGATTCTCACGCTCATCGCGCTTGGCGTACTGGGTTCGCTTTACCGCGCCACGAGAGAGGGATACTACGCGCGCGTGCTGGCACTTGCTCTCGTATCCGCCGGCGCAATCGGGAACCTGATCGATCGTATCAGATGGTCTACCGGAGTGGTTGACTTCATCGATGTCGGAATCGGCGATCACCGTTTCTGGACCTTCAACGTCGCTGACTCTGCCGTGACTGTTGGAGCAATTCTGCTCGGCTGGGTCTTTTTGCAGCAGGACCGCGAGGCGGCGCGGATCGCGGCGGATCACGACGTCTGATTCGTTTGCCGCGGGAGATCTGGCCGGAACGCGGCTGGATCTGGTTGTCGCCGCCCGTTTGGATACCTCCCGAACCGCGGCAGCGACCCTGATCGCAAACGGAAAAGTGACGGTCAATGACGCGTTCGAACGCGCCTCGTACCGTCCTGTCGCCACCGATCTCATTTCAGTTGCCGATCAGGAGCCACCCACCGATCACGGCGAGGTGAAGGGCGAACAGATTCCTCTACAAATCGTCTTTGAGGATCCGGACCTGCTGGTTGTGGACAAGGTTGCAGGCATGGTGGTCCACCCGGCCCCGGGAAACTGGACCGGCACGCTTGTAAATGCCCTGGTCGGCCGAGGAGATGAGCTGGCGGATGGCGGCGGCCCCGAGCGGGCTGGCCTGGTCCACAGACTGGACAAGGAGACTTCCGGCCTGCTGATAGTCGCAAAGACCGAGATCGCGCACCGGCGGCTCAGCGCGGCGATCGCCGCAAGAAGGGTCACCCGGCGATACGCCGCCATGTCGTGGGGCCATTTTACTGCCGATACTCTCTCTGTGGACCAACCAATCGCGCGGGATCCGCGAGACCGGAAGCGCATGGCAATCGTCAGTAGTGGCAAGAAGGCCCGGACGGATTTTCGTCGCCTGGCCCGCTTCACCAGCGCTGATCTGTTACGCGCGCATCTCTTCACCGGCCGGACACACCAGATCAGGGTGCATCTCGCGTCGGTGGGCCACCCCGTGGTCGGAGATGACGCATACGGCGGCGGTGGCGGGCGGCGTCTGGCGGGGCTGCCTCCCAAACGTCATTTCCTGCATGCTGCCTGGCTTCAATTCCACCACCCAATCTCCGGTGAGCAGATGGATTTTCGCTCTCCGCTTCCAGACGACCTCCATCGCTGCATCGCTGTAATCGGCGAATCAGACGAGTTGTACGCAGACCCAGATCCTTTGACCACCTTTGGCTTCTACACTAACCCCGACTGACGCAGCATTTGCGGACCAGGCAGGTCTCGATTTCCCAGGCGACTATCGGTCACTGGTATTTCGCGTTGCCGGTCGCGCGTATGCGTGTGACGTCTCGACGGTGAGGGAGGTCGTACCACTTGAACGGCTCACGCGGCTTCCCGGGGCACCGGCAACCGTACTGGGCCTCATAAACGTCCGAGGCACGATCGTTACCGTGGTCAACGCCGCGGCCGTATTGCACCCATCCGGGGCGGCTCGACCGCTGTCGATGGTTTTGATTGTGGACGCGGGAGTTCGCGGAGTTGGCCTCGCTGTGGAACGGGTGGCCGACGTGCGCGCGCTTCGATCCGAGGAAGGTTACACCGAACTTGACGTGCGGGAGCTGGTTGCCTGCGTCGTCGCCATATCGGAGGATGAATGAGCCACACTGTACTGGTATGCGATGACGCCGTGTTCATGCGCACCATGCTTTCCGACATTCTGCAGCAGGCTGGCTTCACCATTGTAGGCGAGGCTGACACTGGCACGAAAGCGGTTGCGAAATACAAGGAACTGCGCCCGGATCTCGTCACGATGGACATCGTCATGCCGGACATGGGGGGGATCGATGCGGTGCGCGAGATTGTCTCGTTCGATCCAAATGCTCGCGTGGTAATGTGCAGCGCCATGGGACAACAGGCACTAGTCGTGGATGCGATCCAGGCGGGTGCGAAGGATTTCGTCGTCAAGCCGTTCCAGCCCAGCCGCGTGCTCGAGGCGGTCCAGCGAGTCATCGGCTAGGACCGCAAAGATGGCTGGAATGTCACTCGATCTCTCGAAATACGTCGATCTGTTCCTGAGCGAGGGCCGCGAGCACATTGCGGAGTTGACGGAAGCGCTCAACGAGATGGAAACCACCCCATCGTCCGAAGACGCCGTCGCTGCTGCATTTCGCGCGGTCCACAGCATCAAGGGAATGGCGGCGGCGATGGGTTATACCGTCGTCACCGAACGCGCAAATGCGATGGAGTCCGCGCTCGATTCGCTGCGCCGCGGTGAGGCGCAGGTTACGCCGTCGCTACTCGCACACCTGATCGACGAAGCCGACGAACTCGCGCGCGAGATTGAGGCGGCGGTGATCCAGCCAGCGCCAGAGGCAGCGCGTGACGGTGCTACACCCACGGCATCATCCGTCGCGCCGGCGAAAACTGGATCAACGCGGCGGACCGACACGCACGTGCGCGTGAGAGCCAGTCGCCTGGACGCGCTGATGAACCTTGTCGGCGAGATAGAAATCGCTCGCGGTCGCATGGAACGCGACCTTGCCAGAATCGACGACGAACAGCTTGAATCATCATTCGAGAACGCGTCACGATTGCTGCATGATTTGCGCGACCAGGTGATCGGCGC
>JBDTAZ010000109.1:0-3498 GCA_039924325.1 Gemmatimonadaceae bacterium | reverse complement strand
CGTTCCCCGCACGAGAAACGGTCTGCGCGAGATCAGATACGAAGCTTGGCGGTCGGCTGAACCATCCTACGATCGCGCGCCCTGCCTGATTGATCTGCAGAAGCACCGCCGAATTCTTGGTCGTTGGCGTGCTTCCGTCAGCGTTGGTTGGAATGTGCTCATACAAGCCGGTGAGATCGGGTGCCTTCGTGCGCTGCTCCGCCACGGGTGTTGTCGTCGCGATAGGCGTGATTCCAGATCGCGTCGGTGCAACTGGCGCGTTTGGCGGTGTCGGAGCAGTGGGCGGATCAATTGGCACGGCGGTTCCTACGCGCCGTGTTTGGTTGGATCGTAGTCAACAGCAACTATCTGGTCCGTCGGAAGTACCTCGAGCCAGAAATCGAACATCTCGTATGGCGCAGCATTCTGCTTGAAGTCGATCGTCGGGTCGAGCTTGATTCCATTGGCCAGAGGATCAAACCCCGCTTCGAAAACGGTTTCCGTCTGCAATGTGTTTTCGATGTTGGCATTTTGCGCGGCGAGTGACGTGGCCATCACCTGCAACACATCGCCCACTGTTCCGACGTACGATGACGGATCGCCAGGCTGCGGGACGTACGGGTCGTTGAGGCCATCGGTGCCCTCCACATTTTCGTTTTCCAGCCACGCAAGAGCGTCCACCTCATGCCCCGGTTTCATCGGAATCACTGCTTTAACCCACGCGGCGTTCAGAAACTCGTTTCGCCTCTCGTCACCGTCCAGCTGGATTGTCCAGCCCAACGAACTGCCGCTTGGCGCCGGCTGCGAATCTTCGGAAATCAAGTAGTAGTCGGTCCCGGGCCGTCGGGGCCAATTGCTCATTGTCGCACCACCGAGCATGTCACCGGGAGGTACTGACCCCGCTGGGAATCCGGGTGTGGGTCCGAGCGCGCGAGGCATGTAGTAATCGGGCTCCACATAGTAAAGCATGTTGTCGACGTCGAAGAGCTCGCGGACATATTCGGCGGTGAGGTACTGGTCCGCGAAACCAAGATGCGTCAATTGCAGGTACAGCTGCCGGTATATCGCGTCACGTTCCTCGTTTCGGAGGTCATCCGAGGATCGCGGTGTCAGCGCGCTGGCTGTCTTGAGCAATGCGCGCGTGGCGTTCACGTAATCCTGCGACTGCGCGGCACCGAGGTTGGTTGTGTATGCCTGTAGCGCTTGCTGGTACGCGGGTTCACGTGGATCCACAACAGGAGGGTCCCACGTCACCTTGAGAGTAAGGTTGACAGACATTGCACCATCAAAAAAGACAGATAGCGCGCGAACTCGGATTGTGGCCTTCGCTGCGTCCTCAATGAAGAAGACCGGCCAAAACTGCTTGTCCGACGTCACGAGTCTGACGCCCGTCGCGGTATACCCGTCTCCCGGAGGAAGCGCGGCGAAAGGGAAGTCTGACAGTAGTCTGTCGGCGTGACTGGTGTCGCCAGGTAATTGAACAAGGTTCCCGGGAGTTGAATCGTCGGTTTCCCTGTTGGCGTCCTGCTCGCCGTTGATCACCGGTGGTGGAACCTTTCCCCAGTCCTGAACAAAGACGTGATCCAGTTCCGGCGAGCCCGTCAATACTGGATGAATCATGAGAGGAAAGCTCACCATGACATCGGTTTCCTGTGGCTTCAACGGGTCAAGCGGAACCGGTGGCTGTATCGCCGCCGCCGCCGAATTATCCGCAGGAACAGGCACGAATTCACCAACTCCGAGCAGACTGGCAGGGTTCGGCACAAAAGTCTGCCAACTGAGGCGCGTGCCGATGTGTTGCACCTGAACGCCGATCAGACGAAGCTTCCGGCGCAGTTCGTAGTTCGCTAGCGTAGCCGTCGTGTTAGAGAGCACGTAACGGCGGCTCGATGTATCGGTCGTTTCTGTCGTCGTCGAGAAAGTCGTTTTGTAGTTTTGTGTAATTTCCTTGCTGAGCTTTGTGCTCTGGGTGCGACTCTGCTTGTGAGCGGTTTCGTTTGATGAATCGACTGACGATTCGTTGCTGAAGCTTGCTTTTGCATCGGCGTGCACAATACCCAGGAAACTGCCCCCCGCATCGACGCTGGCGCCGAGCTTGGTGTCGTTCTTGTTATCAGTCTTTGCCGCTGTGGAGAGCTCGTCCTGGTCCGTTGTATCGGTCTCCTCCTTCGCGGTTTGAGTAGTCGATATTTCGGTGGTCGTTGTTGTAGTGGTGGAACGCGTGGTTACTTCGTACAGTTCCAGGCTGCCACCAGGGCTCACCCATACGTGGCCAACTGGCGGCCCGAGAAACGTGTCGAGCTCAAAAAAGTATTCTCGGTAGAGATTGATGAACCCAACGGGCGACAGCATCCCCGTTGGTCGCCGTCCACCCGGAAAGTCGCCTGAGCTTTTGTACGTCTTGGCGGCAGTGGCGAACGGGTCGATGAAATTCATGGCGCGTTGCCAATCCGGCTGATTCGCCAGGAAGATGGAATTCAGGAGGTCTGGTTGATGAAGCGCGATCGATTGGAAAAACGTTGCGGTCGCCGCGTCGACCGGGTTTGCATTCGGAGTGAGGTACGGGCTTGCCGCCTGTCCGCGCTGCTTCGTGGTCACGGTGCCAGCTGGAGCGTTTTGCGCGCGGCCAGCTGCATCCACGTAAGTCTTGACCTTGTCGTCTGTCAGAAGGGATTGCCACTCGGCAGTCGTTGGCATTCGGCCAGACTTTTTTACCAGCGTTGAGGCCGCTGCGACAATCTGCGACGCGACCGGCGATTGCAAAGCTGGCGGAACTTCCAGAGCGAGCGGACTTGCAGATGCAATCATACGCGAGCCGGCGATGTTGCCCGGTGCATTGCTCGCGCCCATGTTGTCCGCCATGGACCGTATGACCGATGCGGTCGCGTCCTGGATTGTGGCGGAGGTACGTCGCCGAGCTTGATAGCCGTACCAGTTCAGCAGTGGTTGGTAGACGCCAAACTCGACTGCGTCGTAGGGGAGAGCGCCGGCGTATTGCGAGAGATCGGTAGGAGCCTTGACGATTGACATAAGGCATTCCGTATTGCTAGCACTAAGCGGCTAGCATGATGTGAAGTTGCGGAGTCCGGGCGCCAACGCCCGTCCTCTAAAAAGGAACTGACGATTACCAACGGCTGTAAAGCTAGGTGAATTGACGCCCGCGTGTCCAGCTACCTGTGTCGAATAGATTGGAACCGTTGATCGTCGGTCAATCTGACCTACAAATGCGAAACGCCAGGCTGAGACACACTGTTGCTAGCGTACAGCACACATCGCGCGAAGTGGTGTGATCGGACAAACTGGCGGACTTTACGCACATCTCACACCGTCAACAACGTCTTGATCGCGCGACGCTCATCCATAGCGCGGTAACCTTCCGCAACCTGATTAAGCGGCAGTGTAAGATCAAACACCTTGCCGGGATGGATCTTGCCGCTCAACACAAGCTCAATCAAATTCGGCAAATACCGGCGCACCGGCGCAGGTCCCCCATGCAAATGAATCTCTGCCGAGAACAAC
>JBDTAZ010000108.1:0-3109 GCA_039924325.1 Gemmatimonadaceae bacterium | reverse complement strand
TGCGAAAGAGATCGATGTGTTCGCGAACGCGGAGTGTCTCCGGGACCTTCGCCACCTGCAGCATTGCACCGATGCGCTTGCGCGATGACGCGTCGCGCGGGTCGTGTCCGAACAACTCGACTGAACCGCTTGTGGGAGCGACGAGTCCGAGCAGAAGCTTGACCGTAGTAGTTTTCCCGGCACCATTTGGGCCGAGTAGCGCGACGACACCTCCCGGTTCAATGTCGAGGGAGACATCGTGCAGCGCGACGTTTTTGCCGTAACGCTTGGTGACGGACGTGAGTCGCGCAGCAGCCCCGTCGATTGTCATTGGAAACTCACTTCATCGAGCTGCAAGGTGAACGAACCGGCTGGCTGGCCCGCGGTAAATGCGATACCCTGAATGTCATGTGCGTTGATTCCCTGGAATGCCGAGAACGGGAAAGTGTATTGCTTCCACTGGGGACCAGCGGTGAACTCAACCGACACCGGCATCTGACCCGAGCTCTGTGAGAACATCATGACCTGGTATGTTCTGCCGTCTCCCTTGGCCCAGAACGAAACCGACTTTGCTGCGGAGAGGTTGGCGGCGTCCATTGGTTTGGAGCCCGGCATGAACATCGGGCCGGCCCAACCGTAGGAAAGTCCTGGCGCGACTTTGCCGGTTGTCTCGAGAGACTTGGCAGTTCCGTTTGCGCCGCCGTCGACAACCTTCATCTCTGCGGTGGATTGGCCGCCGATTATTTGATCGGTGCTGATAACCCAGCCGAACCCCATTGATGTTTTGGTGGTACCGTCATCGAAGTTGCTGATCATTCCAACCACTGAATGGGTTGGAGTTATTGCGGATTGTGCAGCGATCGAGTTTGCTGGTGCGAGACCGACGGCGCTCGCGGCGATGAACAGATTCAAGAGTGCTGGACGCATGTTGGATATGCTCCGAAAGAGACAGCTCGGTTGACCGACTTGGCGTCGCGATCGCGGCGCTTCATTCAGTATGTCGTGGCGGGTGCATCCTCAGTAGTGAAGAGTGTCATCAAAAGCGGGTGACAACTGTCACCTTGGACGCGTAATTTCTGACACATATGACGACACCAACGATTAGTCCCGAGGAGTTCTTCGCCGCCGACCTGCGGGTGGGTCGCGTGCTGAGGGCGGAGCCGTTTCCGGAGGCGCGGAAGCCCGCGATCAAGTTGACGATCGATTTTGGGGAGTTGGGGACCAGGCGATCGAGTGCGCAGCTCACGGTGCATTACAAGCCAGCGGAGCTTGTGGGGAGACTGGTGATCGCGGTGGTGAACTTTCCGCCTCGTCAGATCGGGCCGTTTATATCAGAGGTTTTGGTGCTTGGCGCGTGTGAGACGCCGAGTGATGTTGTGCTGTTGAAGCCGGATATGGATGTGCCGTTGGGGACGCGGATTTCGTGAGGTTGTCATCGCCGTCGAACGATCGTTCGACTCTGTTCACGCGCGCATTTCGGAGCTATCCGGAGTATGCACATACACCGCGGTCGGAAGCCCTTCCACCTTCATCTGACGCAACTCCGAAAACTCGAATCCAAGCTTCTCAAGCAGCGCGATCGAAGGCTTGTTGTCTGGCGAGACCAGCCCGAGCGTCCGCGGCAAATTCAGCGATCCGTACGCATAGTCCAATACCGCACTCGCGGCCTCGAATGCGAAGCCCTGGCGCCAGTATTCGGGAAGTATCGCGTAGCCAAGATCAGCATCATCGAACTTTACGCGCTTGAGCAGCCCGCAAAGCCCGATCGGCGTCTCCACCGACTTCAGTACTACCATATAAGGCCCGTGCCCGTGGTTACGGTAGCTGCTTATGGGCCCGTCGAGCAGGTAATTGGTGGCCTCCTCGAGCGATCTGATCCCGCGATCCCCGATATTCTCGATGAACGACGGGTCGTTCACGAGCCGCAGCATGAACTCGGCATCGTCGGTGCCGAGCAAGCGCAGTATCAGGCGATCGGTTTCGAGAACAATCATCGGTGGTGACACGGCAAACGGGGGCGGAAGGCGCGCATCGGGCGGCGTGGTTCTGAAGATGACTGGCAGCACTGGCAGACTACATTTGGAGAAAGCGCGCCCGGAAGCTCAAGTCTGACGGGCGACAACAGGTTCAGGTCAAAGTATCACCGTCTTTCGAGGCTATCAGTGGCTCCTCAGTTCATCTATGTAATGAAGGATCTGCGCAAGGTCGTTCCACCTTCGCGCGAAATCCTTAAAGGAATCTGGCTTTCATTCTACCCCGGCGCAAAAATCGGGGTACTCGGCGCGAACGGAGCGGGTAAATCGTCCCTTCTCCGTATCATGGCCGGTGTTGATCAGGATTTCCAGGGTGAGGCCTGGGCACACCCCGGCACGCGGATCGGCTACCTGCCGCAGGAGCCGCAGCTCGATCCGGACAAGACCGTTCGCGAGAACGTCGAGGAAGGGGTGAAGACGACGCGCGATCTTCTGAAGAAGTTCGAGG
Organism: Gemmatimonadaceae bacterium; assembly: GCA_039924325.1. Lineage (GTDB taxonomy): Bacteria > Gemmatimonadota > Gemmatimonadetes > Gemmatimonadales > Gemmatimonadaceae > Fen-1247. The sequence continues at coordinate 649 of JBDTAZ010000108.1, read as the reverse complement.
AGATCTCGATGAAGTTCGCGGAGCCCATGAGCGACGACGAGATGAACAAATTGCTCGAACAGCAAGGTCGCGTGCAGGAGCAGATCGACGCGGCCAACGCGTGGGAGCTGGACCGCACGATCGAGATCGCGATGGACGCGCTGAGATTGCCGCCGGGCGATGCCACGGTGACGACGCTGTCGGGCGGTGAGAAGCGTCGCGTTGCGTTGTGTCGCGTGTTGCTCGAGCAGCCGGACATGTTGCTGCTGGATGAACCGACCAACCATCTCGACGCGGAATCAGTTGCATGGCTGGAGCGGTATCTCGCGGAGTTCAAGGGGACCGTGGTCGCAATTACGCACGATCGATATTTCCTCGACAACGTCGCGCAGTGGATTCTTGAACTGGATCGCGGCGCTGGAATTCCGTACGAAGGCAACTACACGTCGTGGCTGGAGCAGAAACGCGCGCGTCTGCAACTCGAGGAAAAGAGCGAGTCAGCGCGTCAACGCACTCTTGAGCGCGAGCTAGAGTGGGTTCGGATGTCACCGCGTGCGCGACAAGCGAAGAACCAGGCTCGTGTGAAGCGATACGAAGAGCTGGCGGAAGCGGACACGGCAGAAAAGACAATGTCGCACGAGATTGTCATTCCTCCGCCTCCGCGGCTCGG
>JBDTAZ010000107.1:0-4271 GCA_039924325.1 Gemmatimonadaceae bacterium | reverse complement strand
GAAACTTACAGCACCACTTTTGGAGGCACTATGCAGCACGTACGTTCACTCTTATCCAGCCAGATTCAAGCTGCCCAGGCGACCTGCGGAGCCTCAGCGATTCTCAGGCAACTTCGTCGTGTAGTCTTCCAGAGCCTATTTCTCTTCGCCGCTCTGCTCGGGGCTGGCACCGCTAGCGCGCAGTTTAATGCGAGCTTGTCTGGCACGGTGATGGACAGCACGCAGGCTGCGATCCCAGGGGCTACCGTCATCCTCACCAACCCCGCCACGAAGGTTAGCCAAACTGTCACGAGCAGCGCCGTGGGCGTCTATCAAATCGGACAGCTTCCGCCGGGGGACTACACCGTTACCGTTTCGGCGAAAGGGTTTCAGCAGAATGTCATCTCCAACGTCGCGGTCGCCGCGGAGACGCCTCGCAGCCTCAACGTGACGCTGCAGAACGGCCAGGAGACCCAGACCGTCACGGTCGATGCCAACTCCATTGCCGTCATGCAGACCGCTGACGCCAGCATTGGCTCCACCATCGACAGCTCTGAGATTCAGCGGCTACCCATCTTCGGCGCAGACCCCTACGAGTTACTTCGCACGGCCCCCGGTATCACCGGCGATGGAGCGCGCTCCGGCAACGGTGGGGCGGTATTCTTGCCTAACGGCGCAGGCCCGGGCGGTTCCAACTCGGGCGTCTTTCAAACTGAAAATCAGGTCCAGATCTCTGCCGACGGACAGCGTGTGGCGGACAATAACTACATGATTGACGGAGTCAGTGTGAACTCCCTGACCCACGGCGGTTCTGCCGTCGTCTCACCGAATGAAGAAGCCGTCGGCCAGATTACCGTCGTCTCCACCTCTTACGACGCCAGCCTCGGCCGCAATTCCGGCGCGCAGATCCAGACAGTTACCAAGAGCGGCACCAACCAGCTTCACGGCTCCGGCTTCTTCCTCTACGATCAGCCCGGCTTCAACTCCTTCAACAAATATGGCGGGCCGGCGCCCGGAACACCCACCGTTCGCGATCTCAATGCGCAACGCACCTGGGCCGCCTCTCTCGGTGGACCCATCGTCAAGAACAAGCTCTTCCTCTTTACTTCCTTTCAGGAGTACAAGCAGAAGAATCCCAGCTTCAGCACCGCTTATGTCGAAACATCGCAGTTCCGCAGCGCCATCGAGGGCCAGCGCGCCGGGGGCCTCTCCGAATCGATCGTCGCCAATCCCGCTTCGCTGCCGCGTAGCGTCGCCGTCCTTACCCCCAGTTGCACCGGGTTTGGTACTTATGCCACCGGACCTGCCGTCGGCAATGTGACACCCACCGCTCTCGCATGCCAAGTCGTCGCGGGGGGGCTTGACGTTGGCTCCTTGACCCCTGGAGGCACCAGCCAGCTAGGCGTGTTTCCCGATGGCGGTCAAATTGTACCGACTGCGGGTTCACAGCCCGGTTTTGGCCCTAACCAACAACAGGTAGGCGGCGGATTCGACGGAATACCCGATCTCCAGTTTGTTCAACTCATCAATCCCGCACAAAGCCGCGGCAACCAGTACAACGGCCGCGTCGACTGGACGGTGACACCCAAGGACCTCATCGCTGGATCGGTCTACTTCACGAAGCTCGATAACCTCGGGGTCAGCGGTACCGCCGGCTCGCGTCCTCTCGACGATCTACCGTTCAAGCCTCTCAACTCCGCCGGAACCCTCATCTACATCCACACCTTCTCCCCGCGCTGGATCAACGAGTTGCGAGGCAATGTGACACGCTTCGCCGACAATTCGATTACCGATTCAGGCAATACCGTCAACTACGGCATTCCTTACGTGAATGTCCAGAATTACCCGCTTGCCCTGCAATACGGCGTCTCGGCCGCCTCCGTCAGCACGCCGGCCAACTTCGCGGAAAATACCTACGAAGTTCGTGACGTCGTCTCCCACACGTTCGGCTCTCACACTATCCGTTTCGGCGTTGAAGCTCGCTTCGAGCAGGATAACGACGACCTCTTCGGCTACGACCGCCCTACCTTCGCCTTCAATGGCCTGTGGGCGTTCGCCAACGATACGTCCGTCTTTGAGCAGCAATATGCCAACACCATCACCGGGGGAGTCGCCGACACCAAGCGCTACTTCCGCTCGCAGGACTATGCGGCCTTCATCCAGCACGATTGGAAAGTAACTCCCAACCTCACCTTCAACGCTGGCCTGCGCTGGGAGCTCTTCACGCCGCTCTACAACAAAGGCGCAGATGTCAATTATCCAGTGCTTGGACCTCCGGGAATGGAGTTGGCGGGCCTGAAGCTCGTACCCACTCATTACCTCTGGAACTTTCAGCCCAAGAACTTCGGTCCGAGGATCGGCTTTGCCTACACCCCTCCCATGTTCAACGGCAAGATCGTCGTCCGTGGAGGCTACTCCCTGGCCTACAACCATCTCGATATCGCACTCTTCAACAACGCTACCGAAGACGGTCCGGGTGTCGCGAACTTCGGCCTATGCTGCGGTGGTCCAACCAATACCGCCGGGATTCTTTATAGGGCCGGAAGCAGCAACTCTCCGCTCAGCTTCCCAATCAATCCTGCGTTCCAAACCGGCGTCAACGCCAACGGCGTTCCTGTCGGTGTAGGCTCCATCGAACTCTATGGTGCTCCCCGGAACCTCAAGTATCCCTCCAGCGATCTCTACTCCCTGGAGATTCAGCGCCAGCTCGGCGCGACCATGACCGCGACAATCGGTTACTCCGGTTCCACGGGCCATCATTATGCCCGTCTGGTCAATCAGAATTTCCTTTATGACCAGACCAACTCACCGGCCTTCGCGGTCTACTTCGCACAGACCGACTCGGTTGAGAACTACAACGCACTCAACATTCAGTTGCGTCGGCCGATCCGCAACAACATCAGTTACAGCGTGGCCTACACGTACTCGAAGGGAATGGACCAAGTCTCCAACGGCGACGGCGCGGACGGCGCTGCCAACCAGACCAACCCCGCCAACAACGCCAGCGAGTACGGTCCCACCGACTATGACGTTAGACACCGGGTTGTAGCCACGGCTCTCTACCAGACTCCCACCTTCCACACCCACAGCGCCATCGTCGACGCCCTGGTCAACGGCTTTCAGGTCAATGCCACCTACACGTACCACACCGGCTTTCCCTGGACCCCGGTCACGTCCAACCTCAATACAATCCCGTTCCAGAACGGCGCAGCTACCCAGAATGTTGTCCGCCCTATCGGGTACAACGGCCAGGGTGGTACAAGCTGCTCCAACTCTGCCTTCACGACCGGATCGAACTTCCCGAACCGCTTCGCCGCTGGGGCCAATGTCGGAGGCGCCAACTACTTCACCACCATCCTCGCCCCGACGGGCGTCTACGCTCCTGGCATCGGTCGAAACAGCTTCCGCGGCCCGTGCTACCAGGACGTCGACCTGAGCTTCGCCAAAGAGTTCGCTCATAACTTCGGCGAGCGCCGTACCCTGTTGCGGTTTCAGGCCAACATGTACAACGCCGTCAACCAACTTCAACTGCAGCCGATCGGTAACAACAGCGGCGGCTCCAATATTTCCAGCCCCTACTTCGGCTACTCGCAGGCGGCCGACCAGGGCAGGGTCATTGAGCTTCTCGCTAGATTGCAGTTCTGACCCAGTGCGATAAACGCGAAGGGGCGCGCTGTGGCGCGCCCCTTCCTGCATACCGCGCGGCACTCGATTTCCAATTAGTCTTGCTCTAGACCAATTGCAGTTTGCACTGGATGTCTTCTCATGTCTAACGAACACAAGATCAACGCGGTGAAGCACCTGAGCTCCGGGCGGAGCTTGAAGGAGTTGGCGCAGCATCTGGGGCTGTCGCAAACGACGGTCTCGCGGGTGATCAACAACTCTGGAACCACGCATCGCATCGCCGTGGCCACGCAGAAGCGGGTGCTGGCTGCTGCTGCCGAGATGAACTACAAGGCGAGTCCGCTGGCGCGCGGTTTGCGCAGTCGCCGGTCGCAGACGATTGGCGTGATGGTGCCGGAGATTAGCGGCGGTTATTCGGCGGCCGTGTTGAGCGGGATTGAAGATGTGCTGCTGATGAGCGGCTTCTTCTACTTCGTGGTCAGCCATCATCATCGCGAGGAGTTGCTGCGCGACTATCCGGCGCTGCTGCTATCGCGCGCGGTGGAAGGGATTATCGCGGTTGACTCGGCGCTGGATGTGGAGTTGCCTGTTCCGATTGTGGCGGTGTCAGGGCACTTGCGTACGCCGTGGATACTCAATATTGAGCTGGACCATACGCTCGCGGCGCG
>JBDTAZ010000106.1:0-15909 GCA_039924325.1 Gemmatimonadaceae bacterium | reverse complement strand
ACTCTTCCGCGACCCAAGTCCCATGTAATTCCTCGACGAGTTGCTGCATTCGGGGCCACACACGCGAACAGACGCGGCGGCACCCCGAATCGCGTGTGACGCTACCCAAGGCCCTGCCTACATTGATCCTCTAACTACGGCAAATCGCCACCCAGCGTTGCCATTTTTTGGGCGACGGACCCGAACCGAGCCCGCCACCTGTCCAACACGTGCTCAAACCGAGTAGTTGGGTGCCTCTCGCGTTATCACCACATCGTGCGGGTGCGACTCACGCAATCCCGCCGCGGTGATGCGAACAAATTCGGTCTTGGTCCGGAGTTCGTCAATAGTCCCGCACCCGGCATACCCCATTCCGGCGCGCAATCCTCCGACCATCTGGAAAAGCACGTCGGCAGCCGTCCCCTTGTAAGGGACCCGCCCCTCGATGCCCTCAGGAACGAGTTTCTTGGGCGACAACTCGCCCTCCTGGAAATACCTGTCCGCGCTCCCATCCTGCATCGCGGCCAGGCTGCCCATTCCCCGGATCATCTTGAAACGCCGACCCTCCATGAGAATGGATTCGCCCGGACTTTCCTCCGTTCCCGCCAGCATCGAGCCCATCATCACGCTCGACGCTCCAGCAGAAAGTGCCTTCACAATATCACCCGAGTACTTGATCCCACCGTCGGCAATCACTGGGACTTCGCCAGCCCCCGCCACTGCATCCATCACCGCCGTCAGTTGCGGTACTCCAATTCCGGTAACAACTCGAGTCGTGCAGATCGAGCCGGGCCCGACGCCAACCTTGATTGCGTCAACGCCACGCTCGGCTAGTGCACGCGCACCCGACTGAGTCGCAATGTTACCGGCTACGAGTTGGACATCTGGAAAACGGTTACGCACATCGGCAGTCGCTCTCAGCACTACTTCGGAGTGCCCGTGCGCCGTATCGATGATGAGCACGTCGACACCGGCGTCAATAAGCGCCGCAGCCCTGGATGCGTAATTGGATGCACCGATGGCCGCAGCGACACGAAGACGGCCATGCTGATCCTTGTTTGCATTCGGAAATTCACGCCGCTTGTGAATGTCCTTTACCGTGATCAGCCCACGAAGATTTCCTTCCCCGTCAACCACCGGCAATTTCTCGATTCGATGGGCGCCAAGTATCTGCTCTGCCTCGTCCAGAGTCGTCCCCACCGGTGCGGTAACGAGATTCTTCTTCGTCATCGCGTCCCGCAGCGGGCGATCCAGATTGGACTCGAACTGGAGATCGCGGTTCGTAATTATTCCAACCAACCTGCCGCCGTCGACAATAGGAACGCCGGAAATCTTGAATCGATTCATCAGCGCAACCGCTTCGCGCAACGACGCTGCCGGTGACAGTGTGATCGGATCCAGGATCATGCCGCTCTCCGATCGCTTGACACGGTCAACTTCGGCTGCCTGTCGATCGATCGACATGTTCTTGTGGATCACGCCTATTCCGCCGGCGCGAGCCATCACGATCGCCATTTCGGATTCGGTTACCGTATCCATCGCCGCCGATACGAGCGGAACATTGAGCGTGATCCCACGTGTAAAGCGCGACGCTGTCACAACATCGCGCGGGTGAACAGGAGAATGCGCAGGAAGGAGCAGAACATCGTCGAAGGTAAGAGCTGCTTCGGAACGGATCCTCGAATAGCCGCTCGGCACCCCGTCTTCCTGCTCAATAGACAAAGGCCCGCCGCCGGATCGAACCGGACGGGCGGGCCTGATTTTTTGCGAAGTGTGTGTCGCCATGGACCAATTTATCACACTCTACCGATCGTCCGCAAACGGCGGCGCATCCGACGTGGCAGGAAGAAGGCGCTCGCCGCCAGGATGTTCTCCAGATTGAGATCGTCCAGCTCGTCCGGGTGCCCCATCCAATGTTCAGCCATAATCTCGTGCCCGGCGCTCTTCATGAGGTGCCGGAGGGCCAGAACGAGCACGAAAACGTCGTCAACCTCGCCGACCAGCGGTATGAAATCCGGGAAAATGTCCTCGGGCAACAGCACGTAGGCGATGGCGCCGCCAACAAGAAGCTTGTCCACGATCTCGACTCTCGGGTCTGTTATGAGGCCGTAGAGAAGCCGAAGAAAATTCGGTAATTCGCGAACCGCACCAACTACTGTTCGTTTCCGACCCGTTGCCGGCTGAGGTTTGCGCGGCGGGGGCCGACGCCTTGATTTGGGGGACGTGGAATCCATGGCTTCCTGCATCAGTAGATGTAAACCGCCGTCCCTACCGGGACCATCGGATAGAGCTGCTCAACGTCCTGATTGAGCATTCGTACACAGCCGTGGCTGACCGACTGCCCGATTGAGTTCGGTTCGTCCGTTCCGTGAATGCCGTAGCCGTCGCCAAGGTCCAGTCGCCGGGTCCCGAGGGTGCCCATGTAGCGCCGCTGAGCTGTGCCAAACGGTGGCACAATCAGGTTCCCGTTAGCCACCAGCTCGTGCCCTTCCTTCGGCGGCGGTGCCGCTTGGCCATTAGGCTCGATCACGTTGGCCCCCTGCACCGTGAAGCCTGCGTAATTCTTGCCGCGCTCAAGGTGCACCAGTCCCAGACCGCGGGACCGAGCCTGTTCCACATAATGCCAGTCCGGAGGCACCCAAGCTGGGTTCGAATCCTTCGATTGCACAACAAGCCGACCTCGTGGGGTTTCGAAGCGCCAGTGCTGGCCGCTACCGCCCGCAACCAGTTCCTTACCGCTAGCCGTCGCGACCGGCGCCGTGAAGAGCACACTGTCTCCCTGCTTGTACCAGAGTCGATGATCCGCAATGCTGACGACTATGTACGGCGCATTTGCAGCGGGTTTGGCATCTTCGAGTACCTTGTTCACGCTGTCGCTCTCGACACCTGCCTGCGCACGCAGCTGAGTCAGCAAATCAAGGTTGTCGTTGAAAACCATGCGGTTGACATCGCGGTCAAAACGCAGCTCTGCGGTATCCTGCAGCAATTTTACACTCAGCAGTACCGCGATGACGATCCCGAGTACAAGAAGCCACGCTATGGCGACGCCGTGCCTTAGAAATTTCACCATTAGTAGAAATACACGGTCATGCCCGCGCTCACATTAGGAAGAATTGCGCGAAGGTCTGCTGCAGCAACGCGGACGTCACCAGCGGCCACAGCACTTGAATCATTGCCCGCATAGATCCGCGCGTCACCATTGAGTATGAGTGCAAGCGAATCACCGCTAACGACCTGTTGAATCGTGCGCTGCCCGCGCGGTAGCGTCGCTGCAGACGTGTCGCCCTTGACGCTTTTGAATCCCGGGACTTTAGCGGGCGCAAGCGCGACGCGCATGACCCGCAACAGCGCGCCATCCCGCTCCAGATACATCACCCCGCTGTCAACAGCGATCGACAGGTGAAGTCGGGGATCGAAATGGGCCTGACGTTTCGCGAGCTCAATGGCCAGCCGCACTTTATCCTGCTCGGATTGCATGACAAGGTCGCTCTTCTTGCGCTCGGCATCCGTCATGCTCGCGCGAAGCGCCGATATGTCCTGGCTGTACGCCTGGCGACGGTAAAACAGCCACATATCGCCGACGACCAGGAGAAGAAATACAACCGCAATGATCTTCAGGAATGTTGGATAGGCGTCCCGAAAACCGCTCCACCCTTCACGCCTTCGATCGGTGCCCCGTGATGTTGCGCGCCTGCCGTTGGGATCTTCCGGTTGAGTCATCTACTTCGACGAATGGTTTGAATGTCAAGGATGGGAATTCCGACGGGATCGCTCTTGCCATCGCGCACCCGCGCAGTGACAGTGATCCATTGAAGTGGCTGCAATGCACGAGCCGTGCCCAGCAGCGATGGTGGAACGACGAGATACGACAGCGCGTTTTCCAAATTCGGCCCCTTGGCGAGTATGTAGGGCTCTCCATCCTCCAGGCCGTGACGTAGTGGATCGGCCGTCTGAAGCGCGAGGAACTGCACCTTCCAAACTACGGTCATTCCACGAGCCGCTACGGGATCTGCACGAAGGTCAGCTGCGCTCAGCCCTGCGCGAAATGTCGTGTCCGCTGGCGCCAGCAATGAGTCGGGGATCCACCCCTCCATCCGTACTTGCGTCCATCCGTGATCGCGAGCGACCACAGTCACAGTCGTTGCCTTCTGCACAGCACCGATAATTGCGGACGCGGGCGCATCTCGCAATACGGCCGGCGACTCGACAATGTACTGATCCCCAGTAGATGGCTGAGAATCAGTAGCTGGCTTCGCTACCGGACGCGCAGCTGATTTCGACGGCGACGCCGAAGGGCTGGTGGAGCTATTCTGCGCGTGTAGGGGTATCGTGCACGCGAACGCAAACGCTAAGGCAAGGCCACTCACGCTCATGCGTTTCAATGTTTTGATTCGGGACCCAGGCGATTTGGATCCGCAGCCAACGGATGAAAGGTGACGCATCGGGAATGGGCGCGTAGATTAGACGGTTTCGAAGCTACTTCCTTTACACTAGACGAGCGAACATGGCGCAGGTCGGACGGTCTGAAAAGTCTGATGGGCCGGTCGCCCTCATCGTCCTTGACGGTTGGGGCTATCGTGCCGAGCGCGAGGGAAACGCCATTGCGCTGGCGAAGACGCCGACGTGGGATGCTCTCTGGGCCCTCCAGTCCCGCTCGCTTCTGGAAGCGTCCGGCCTACGTGTGGGACTGCCCGCCGGTCAGATGGGTAACAGCGAGGTCGGGCATCTCAACCTCGGCGCCGGACGCATCGTGATGCAGGATCTGGTGCGCATTTCCGCGGCCATCGACGACGGATCGTTTTTTCGCAATCCCGCTCTCATAACCGCATGTAACGCGGCCAGACGCGGCGGCACTCTGCATGTAATGGGACTGCTTGGCGGGGGCGGCGTTCACGCAATTGACGCTCACCTCTACGCGGTGATTGACATGGCGGATCGCCTCGGCGTTCCTCACGTCGCCCTGCATCTCCTGACCGACGGTCGCGACACGTTGCCGCAATCCGCGCTCGGATATCTCCGCAAGCTGCTGGATTATTCGCGAGGCCGCGCGCGGGTCGCCAGCATCGGCGGTCGGTACTATGGCATGGATCGCGATAAACGTTGGCCGCGAACCGAGCTATTCTATCGCGCCGCCGTGGACGGCTCCGGTCCCGCAAACACGGATCCCATTGCAGTTGTGCAGCAATCGTACGACAACGGCGTCACTGATGAATTCATCCTCCCTGCGGTAATCACACACGACGGAGCGCCCGTCGGAGCGATGCACGATGGCGACGCGGTTATCTGTTTCAATTATAGATCGGACCGCATGCGCCAGATTGTCCGGGCGATGACCGATCCGGCCTTCGACGGCTTTGATGTCTCCGGCCGACCTGCGCTAACCGTCACGACGCTCACTCAGTACGACGCAACCTTCGACGTGAATGTCGCATTCGCGGCGTTCTCCATGTCGCGAATCGTAGCAGAGGTCGTTTCTGAGGCCGGCAAGACGATGCTAAAGACCGCCGAGACCGAGAAGTACCCGCATGTTACGTATTTCTTCAACGGCGGCCTGGAACCACCTTACCCCGGCGAGGACCGTCGGCTGGTACCGAGTCAGAAAGTTGCTACATACGATCTGGCCCCTCAAATGAGCGCCAGTGGAATCGCCGATATCCTGTGCAAGTCGATTGATGCCAGAGAGCACGATTTCACACTGTGCAATTTCGCGAATGCCGACATGGTTGGACATACGGGTTCGATACCGGCGACAATTACGGCGGTCGAGACCGTGGATCAATGCCTCGACCGGATAGTAAATAGCGCACGCAAGTCCGGGACAAGGCTCATCATCACTGCTGATCACGGGAACGCCGAAATGATGTTGGACCCATCGACCGGCGGACCACACACCGCCCATACGAGCAACCCAGTTCCCATCGTCTTTTTCAATCCGGATGGCGACGAGCCAGCGATTCGCGGAGGGGGAGCCCTGTGTGATGTCGGCCCGACCATCCTGGGTATGCTGGGCATCGCCACGCCACCCGAGATGACGGGCGTTGATCTTTTCCGCGTCTCTTGAATACCCCGGTTAGAATTACGTACATGCCAAAGCTTATTCGCGCTCTCTCGCTCACTTTCTCGATCGTCACGCTTGTCGTCGCCCCAGTCGCGGCTTCGGGCCAGGTGGTGGTTGGCCACACCCCCGAGACGAGCCCATTCCACGATATCGACGCCAACCAGCGGATCACCCTTTTTGGCGGCTACTTTCAGGCCCAGGGAGACGGCCTTAGCACCACTCCGCAGAGCGGTCCGTCGTTCGGCGCGCGGTACGACCTTCCCGTCGCCGGTCCTGCTGATTTCTACGTTCGCTTCGAGCGGGTAAACTCGAGCCGCGACGCTTTCAATCCTGCCCTTCTCGGTGGCGCGCGCGCGCTTGGCAAGCAAAACCTTTCCGTGTACTCCGGCGACCTGGGCTTCGCGCTCAATCTCACCGGGCGCCGGACGTGGCACGGCTTCATCCCGAATCTGAATTTCGGGCTGGGCCTCGTCAGCGCCAGAGGTAGCACCGCCGCTGACCCGTACGACTTCGGCACCCAGTTCGCGTTCAACGCTGGTGTTGGGCTCCGCTACAATCCGGCCAATTCATACGAGATTCGATTGGACGCGGGGCCCATTTTCTACCAGAATCACTTCCCGCCCGCATACTACACCGGGACACCGCCGCTTTTGGCGAACACCGCCTCACGGAGTGGTTATCAGCACAGCATGAACTATACGGCCGGACTCTCGATTCCGATCTTCCGTTAGACGGCTGGGCATCGGGCTTGCACGGTGAGCCTATCGGAGGCATACCATGCAACAAGATTTTGAAGATATTTTCGATGTCGACGATCTGGATCCCGATGAACTAAGGCACCTGGTGCACGAAACGCTTCGGACCAATCGATCGATTGATTCGAGCGAAATTGCGGTCCACGTACAGTCTGGCAAGGTGATACTAGCCGGACGAGTGGGCACCGACGCCGAAAAGCGAATCGCCGAACGAGTGGTTGCCGATCGCATAGGCCTCACGAATTTGGAAAGTCAATTGGTCGTGGATCCGCTTCACCGAGCCGTTAACCCGGACGCGGCCGACGAAAATGTCAACGAAGAGGAGCAGGACGATGGTCTTCTTCTTGGTGACGGACCGCGGTCCCACGCCGAAGACGATCTGTTCGGAACTGTAGACCGGACCGAGGCCATAGAGGACGGAATCCCGTGGATACCTCCTGAGAGTCCAACGCCCGAAGGAACTGACGAGCCGGGCTTCCCGCCACGAGGCGCTGAACTGGATTCGTTTTAATCGTGCGAAGGATGCAGATTTCATGACGTATGCCTACCTGCACTCTTACGCGCCGCGTGAATTTTGCCGCGGCGCACCGTTATCGTCGACCCGAGTGGGACGATGCGCGCAACGTCGCCACGTTTGGCGCGTGCGCCTGGCCTAACTATCACGGCCACAGCTACACCTGCGACGTAACCGTGACCGGCCCCATCGATCCCGTGACCGGGTTTATCGTGAACCTCGGCGCGTTGGATGATGCGCTCAGCCGACAGGTGACGCAGAAATTCGACCACCGGAACATCAACCTCGACATACCGGAGTTCGCCGACGGAAAGCTCGTGCCTTCTGGCGAGAACCTGTCGCGTTACATCCTGGAAAGGGTGCAGGCGGACCTTGGCGTAGATTCTCACGTTCTGAGCGTCACAATCGCTGAGGACAACACGTTGTCTTCCACGTACACAGCCGACTGAGAGATCGGTGTCCACCTCGCTGTTCGTTACGATCGCACGCACAAGTCGGTACTACTGTCGGCTGGCCGCCGTCATGCCAGTTGTCGCCGTTGCGGCCGTCGCGTGTGCCCCAATGCCATCGACAAGCGTCGGACCGCAACGCAACAACCTCGCGACACTGCGTCTGCGCATCGATTCCCTGATCGGCAAGCCCGAATTCCGTACAGCCGAATGGGCCATACTCGCCGTGGATCCGATCTCAAGCGATACGATCTATGCACGCAACTCGGCAACGCTGATGGTCCCCGCTTCAAATATGAAGCTCATCACGTCGTCTGTAGCGCTTGCGCAACTCGGTGGAGACTTTCGGTTCACCACAACTTTTTCCGCGCACGGAACGATCTCTAACGGTGTTCTGAACGGAGACCTTGTAGTGACGGGCCGAGGTGATCCAACACTGAGTGATCATGTCCGGGGCAGTGCGCGTGCTGCGATGGATACGCTTGCGGATTCCCTCATAGCGCACGGTATTCGTTCCATTACGGGCTACATCTATTCAGGTGCTGACAACTTTCCCGGCGCACATGTCGGTGAAGGATGGAACTGGGATGACCTCACTGAATCATACGGCGCCGGTGTTGACGAACTTCTCTTCAACGAGGGCATCGGCCGCGTCGTCGTACACATTGCAAATGGCGACAGCCTCGTCGAGTCTGCACCCGCCGCAGATCCGACGTTGGACTACCTGACCGAGCTCGCGTCGGCGCTCCAGTCGCGCGGTGTGCGTACCGGCCGTGGCGTTGCGGAATCCGTGGTACCCAAAGACGCAGTTCCACTGGACACGCTCTTTGTCGCGCACTCGATGCCGCTCCGCAACATTCTTCCGTATTTTCTCAAACCGTCACAGAATCAGATCGGAGAGGTCCTGATCCGGACGATCGGTCTTGAGCGAACAGGCATGGGCACCGCTGACAGTGGTATCGCAGTCGCAAACCGGCAGCTCAATGCCTGGGGCGTTCCACGCGACGGATACGAGTTGCACGATGGCAGCGGAATGGCGCGAGCCGATCTTGTCTCGCCCGAGACGATAGTCAGCATACTCCGCCGTATGCAGACGAATCCCGACTTCGAAGCATTTTACGATGCGCTGCCAGTGGCAGGCGTTGACGGCACCATCGCGCAACGCATGCGAGGCACACGCGCTCAGGGTAACGTGCACGCAAAAACCGGCTCGCTTCAGTGGGTCCGGTCCCTCTCCGGATACGTCACGGACGGCGATGGCAAGCGCCTTGTCTTCAGCATTCTTGCGAACAAGTGGACCACTCCGTCGCTGGCCGTGACCGCTACAGCGGATTCGATCGCTGCAACGCTGGCTTCGTATCGAAAACAATGAACAGCCCGATCAGCGGTACAGAAGCGTCGCGCCTGATTCTCGACTCGCTGCAACACATGCCAGTCGAACGCGTCCCGCTTGCCGCTGCCCAGGACAAGATTCTCGCAGAAACGATCACTGCGAGCGTCAGTATTCCGCCATGGCGAAGCGCATCCATGGATGGGTACGCCGTAATGGCAGCAGACATTGCGAAAGTACCATGTACCTTGCGTGTCGCCGGGGACATATCCGCGGGCGGCTTCAAGCCGCCATCGCTTGCCGATGGAACCGCAGTCAGGATCATGACAGGCGCACCGGTGCCGGAGGGAGCAGATACGGTAATTCGCGTGGAGGACACCAACCATGGCACGCAATTCGTCGAGGTACTGAATGCACGCGACGCACTCAGGAACGTGCGCCCCCTCGGAGAGGACTTTCGTGCTGGGGACGTCCTTCTCTCAGCCGGCGAACGCGTGGGTGCAGCAGCCCTTGGTGTCCTTGCCTCCAGCGGGAATGCGACAGTCTCCGTTCATCGCGCGCCAACAGTCTCGATCGTTGCCTCCGGTGACGAACTGGTACGCGTGGACGATTTTGCCGGTGTCATCAACGCGGAACGCATAGTCTCATCCAATAGCTATTCGCTCCCGGCGCTTGTACGTGACGCCGGCGGCCTTCCACGAGATGGCGGCATCACGCAAGACGACCCGCAAGCGCTGCGAAACGCAATCGAAGAAGTGATGGCGTGTGACCTGCTGATAACCACCGGCGGTGTATCCGTTGGTGAGCGTGACTTTACACGTCATGTGATGCGTGAGATGGGTGTGGATGTCAAATTCTGGCGGGTGCGAATAAGGCCGGGCGGCCCGCTCGTCTTCGGCACTCTCGACGGACTCCCGTGGATCGGCCTTCCCGGCAATCCGGTCTCCGCCATGGTGACGTTCGAGCTTTTCGTCCGGCCAGCGATACGAAAGATGCTTGGCCAGAGTCTCGTCTTCCCGGTTCCACAACTCGTCACGCTCGATGAACAGGTAAACCTGAGCGGCGATCTCGCGCATTATTTGCGCGTAGTGGTCCGGCAAACGGACGACGGGCTTCACGCGCGTCTCACAGGTAGCCAGAGCTCGGGCGTCCTTACATCGATGATGCGCGCGAATGCTCTCCTGATCGTCCCGGAAGGCAAGCGTGAGTGCAAGGCAGGCGACCAGTTCCGCGCACTGCTCTCGCGCGGCTCAATGCTCCGCTGCGACACATTCCCCGCGTGACACAATCGCTTGTCGGGAACCGGCTCGTGAAGAGTCTCGAGCGACGATTCGTGACTGTAAACGACGACGTTCGCGTCGGGGATCGCGATCTGAATATCATTCGCCCGCGAAGCGCGGACGATCTGATAAGTGAGAGCGACTTTGAGCGCGACGAGCGTTTGCCTTACTGGGCCGAGCTCTGGCCCTCATCAACCATTCTCGCCAACTTCATCGTCAGCGACCCGCGACCGCGGGGTAGTCTGATCGAACTTGGCGCTGGCATCGGCCTTGTCAGCATTGCTGCTGCGATCGCAGGATACGACGTTACCGCATCCGATTACTACGAAGACGCTCTCGCCTTCGCGAGAGCGAACTCGTTTCGTAATCTCGGCTATGAAATTGCGACCGCACTGATCGACTGGCGCTCGGTTGCAGCCGACGTTCCGCAGTTCGACGTGGTACTTGCATCCGACGTACTGTACGAATCCCGCTATGCACCGCTGGTCGCTGGTGTCATCGACCGACTTCTCGCACCAACCGGGGTCGCGTACATCGCAGATCCGGGCCGCGTTGCAGCGAGCGCGTTTACTGATGCCTGCGCTGAGCGGCATCTGCACATAAAGACGCGCACGAGCCGTCCGTACCAGGCTGGGACGATCCGACAGAGCATCACAGTATACGAGTTATCACGAGTCTGATAGCTCGTATACCGTCAACTGTGGTGTCCTAATTGTTGCGAGATTACTTCGGAAATATCGAGCACCGGCACGCTTGAATCCTGGGCCTTTACGCCGTCACCGATCATCGTCATGCAGAACGGACAGGCGACCGCGAGTACATCAGCGCCAGTTGCGAGCAGCTCCTCCGTGCGTTCCAAATTGATACGCTTGCCAACGCTCTCCTCCATCCACATACGACCGCCGCCAGCGCCACAGCATAGTCCCTTGCTGTGATTGCGCGGCGGCTCGACGAGTGTCATCATCGGCAATGCACGCTTAAGTGTCTCACGTGGCGCCTCGTAAACGTCGTTGTAACGGCCAAGGTAGCATGAATCGTGGTAGGCGACAGTAAGCGCCTTCCCCTCACCGTTCAGCGGGAGCCGATTCTCATCCATCAACTTTTCGATGTACGTCGAATGGTGAATAACGTCGTAGTTCCCGCCCAGTTGTGGATATTCGTTGCCGATCTGATGGAAGCAGTGCGGGCAGTTCGTAACAATTGTCTCAACTCCATAGCGATCCAGGGTCTCGATATTGTCGCGCGCCAGCATCTGATACAGGTATTCATTGCCCATGCGCCGTGCCGGATCGCCGTTGCACTTTTCCTCCTGCCCGAGGATCGCAAACTTCACATTCGCGGCCTGCAGCACCCGCGCGAACGCAACAGCGATCTTCTTGGCCCGATCGTCGAACGAGCCCATGCAACCAACCCAGAAGAGCACCTCCGGTCGCTCACCACGATCTACCATCTCTGCCATGGTTGGGATGTCCATTCCCTCCGCCCATTTTGCGCGGTCGCCAGGATCGAACGCCCATGGAGAACCGTTTCGCTCGAGCGATTCGAACGCGGGCTGAATTTCAGGCGGGAATCTGGACTCCATCAGTACCAGATCGCGGCGCAACTCGTTTATGATGTCGAGCTGATCAATCGATACCGGACACTCCTCGACGCAGGCACGGCAACTCGTGCATGACCACAATTCTTCTTCGGTGATATAGTTGTCGAGCAGCGTGTTTGCGAGTGCCGCGGACACGCTCGCATCGCCAGCGCCGCCACCCTCGCCGGCAACGAGTGCGTGATGCTCGAATTCACCGAAGTCGCCGGTCGCTAGCGGAGCAAGCTCCATCAACCGTTGCCGCGTGTTGATCATGATCTTCCGAGGACTCAGCAGCTTCCCCGTAATATTCGCCGGACAGACGGCCGTACATCTACCGCACTCCGTGCAGGAATAACTGTCCAACAGGCTCTTCCAGCCCAACTGAGTCACGTCCGACGCACCAAACTGCTCGGTGCCCTCGGCTTCGAGATCCATGTAGCTCATCGCCCCCTTCACCCCCGGTCCACTCGTATTGGACAGGTAAGTGTTCGGCAACGACGTCAGCACGTGAAGATGCTTGGAGTACGGTAGATAATTCAGGAAAACGAGAATCAGTAAAGCGTGGAACCACCAACTGGTCTCACGCCCCAGTTCCAGAGTCCCCGCGGACAGCCCGCCGAGCAGATGAGAAACCGCCAGCGATACCGGCTGAAATATCGTGCTGCTGTCCGGATGCAGCGCAAAACCGAAGGCCCCGAGCGTGATGAGACTCACCATCAAGGCGCCGATCATCGATAGAATCAGGATCGCGTCACCGGAGTGGACCTTGTCACCCTGCAACCGCCGCGGTTTCACAACAATACGCCTATACAAAAGCATTCCGACGGCAGCGAGCACCAGTACGGCGAACAACTCCTGCGACAGGATGTAGAATGCGTAGAGAGGCGCAGGCAGAATCGCCGCATACGTGAAGCCCGGGAACAATCCCTGCGCGATGATCTCTGCAGTTCCTATGGTCAGGACTACAAACCCCCAGAACACCGAGGCATGCAGCGGTCCTGCCACCGCGTCACGGAGGATCTTCTTCTGTGCCAGTCCGACAAGAAACAGATTCTTGATCCGCGTGAGCGGATGGCCGGTCCGAATTTCCGGCTGACCGATGGACATCATGTACCGGATCAGGCGCTGGGCGTTGTAGGAGAAGAACGCCAACGACAACACCACAATCAGTATAAACATGCCGTGTCCAACAGTCATAGCGCGCGCTCCCTCAGTGCAGTCGACTCAGCGTGGCTCACCCGCGCGATTTTGCTTCCTTCACCGCCGCTGTCAGTACCGGAACTATCTCGAACAAATCGCCCACAATTCCATAGTCAGCGACCTTGAAAATCGGCGCTTCCTTGTCCTTGTTTATCGCGACAATCGTGCGCGACGTACGCATGCCGGCAAGATGCTGAATTGCTCCCGAAATACCCACCGCAATGTACAATTGCGGGCTTACGAGACGACCCGTCTGCCCGATCTGATCGCTGTGCGGGCGCCACCCTTCGTCGGTTACAACACGTGTAGCGCCGACTGCAGCATTTCCAAACGCCGCCGCCAGATCTTCGAGTAGCTTAAAGTTTTCCGGACCCTTCAGACCGCGACCCCCGCTTACAATTACGGGAGCCTCTCCCAAATCCAGCTTCGCACCACCACCGAGTTTGACCTCTTTCACTACAACTCGCGACGCGGACGGATCACCAACCGGCTCCGCGCGCTCCACCGTCCCCGCATGCGGCTTTTCCGCAGGAGTGAACATATTGGCGCGAATGCCAATCAGCGCCGGCTGTGACGCGATCTTTACCGTCGCAATGACCTTTCCAATGTTTACCGGGTGCTGCACTATAAGCGCATTGCCGTCCAGCTTGATCCCGGTGACATCCATCACAAGCCCGACGCCCAACTTTGCAGCAACGCGCGGGGCCAGATCGCTGCCAAGTGCAGACGTCGGAAAAATCACAACGCGATAGTTACCGCCGCGCACGCGCTCCGCAACTGTCGCAGCGAGCGCTTCAGGATTGTATTTCTCGAAACCGGCATTCTCCACTACGATTACTGTGTCAGCGCCGTACGTCGCGAGCTGGCCCGCGTGCGCACCGACGCCCGGCGCTCCCGCCATGAATGCGTCGACCGTGCCGCCCGTTTCATCGGCGACTTTGCGCGCTGCGGTTACAGCTTCGAGGCCAATCTTGCGAAGATCGCCGTTTCGAGTCTCAGCGAATGCAAATACGTTTGCCATTTTTAGATTACCTTCGCTTCTGTCTGAAGCAATCCCAACAGTTCAGGCACGGCCGACACGCCTTCACCGATGATTCGCCCCGCTGGTCGTTCGGGTGGAAGTTCCATCTTCACGACCGTTACAGACTGTTCGCCAAGTTGTGCCGGCTTTACATCAAGCGGCTTCTTTTTAGCTGCCATGATCCCCTTCAGCGCCGGATAGCGCGCGGTGTTCAATCCCTGATC
Source organism: Gemmatimonadaceae bacterium (assembly GCA_039924325.1). Taxonomy (GTDB): domain Bacteria; phylum Gemmatimonadota; class Gemmatimonadetes; order Gemmatimonadales; family Gemmatimonadaceae; genus Fen-1247. The sequence continues at coordinate 1,520 of JBDTAZ010000106.1, read as the reverse complement.
GATGGTCAGTACAGCAGGCAACGGAAACTCGACAAACTCCTGGCCGCCCTCGATCTCTCTCTTCGCCGAGCCGGTACGCCCAGCAAGCTCCAGCTTCGAGATAGATGTTACAACCGGCAAGCCGAGAAGCTCACCAACCATAGCTCCGACCACGCCATTGGACGAGTCCGCCGACTGCTTGCCAAAAAGAATCAAATCGAAGCCGCCATCCTTGAGCTCCGCCGCGAGTGCACGCGCGATCGCAAGACCGTCGAATGGAATTCGATCGACCTTGAGCTCCACCCCGCGATCCGCCCCCATCGCGAGCGCTTTTCGTATCGTCTCCTGTACCGAATCGGAACCAAGCGAAACAATGACCACTTCAGTCGCCGCGTCCTTGTCCTTGATCTGGAGCGCCGCTTCCACTGCCCACGAATCAAAGTCGTTCATGTCGAACTTAAGTCCGGCCTCGTCGATCGCATTGCCGATAGCGGCGATCTTGAACCGTACGTCCATGTCGGGGACGCGTTTGATGCACACGGCTATTTTCACCGAGGATAATCTCCTGAATCTTTTGATATAAAGGAATTTCCTGCCACGTCAACGAACGGTACATGTAATGTAACGGGCGCGAAGTTTCGATCGTGCGGACGACTATTCAAACGCGGCAAGCCCCGTCACAGCCTGACCCACGATGAGGGTGTGGATGTCGTGCGTTCCCTCATACGTATACACGCTCTCGAGGTTCGCCATGTGCCGCATGGCGCCGTACTCGGCGAGAATGCCGTTTCCGCCGAGCAGCCTGCGCGCCTCGCGTGCAATATCACACGCCACGTCCACATTGTTCCGCTTGGCAAGCGATACCTGCTGCGGAGTCAACTTGCCAGCATCCTTTAGTCTCCCAAGATGCAATACCAGAAGCCTTCCCTTCGCAATCTCTGTCGCCATCTCAGCCAATCTTGCCTGCTGCAACTGGAATCCGGCGATCGGTCGACCAAACATCACACGGTTTTGGCCGTACGACAGCGCTTCTTCAAAGCAGTACATCGCTGCACCCATCGCTCCCCAAGCAATCCCATATCTCGCTTGCGTGAGACACATAAGTGGACTCTTCAACCCTGCCGATTTAGGCAATACCGCATCAGCAGGCAAGTGAACGTCTTGAAATGCAAGCTCTGACGTATCAGAGGCGCGAAGCGAGAGCTTCCCTTTCTGATTCTTCGCGGAAAATCCCGGAGTGTTTGTCGGGACGACAAAGCCGCGAATGGAATGGCCGTCATCGTCGCCGTCCTCGGTCTTGGCCCAGACAATTGCAACCTGGGCGGTGGATCCATTCGTAATCCACATCTTCGCGCCATTCATGATCCAGGACCCGTCACTCTGCAGACGCGCGCGCGTTATCATACCGGCCGGATTGGAGCCGTAGTCCGGCTCAGTCAATCCGAAGCAGCCGATGATCTCGGCCTTTGCCATGGCAGGCAAAAGGCGCGACTTCTGCTCATCGGAGCCAAATGCGAACACGGGATACATCACCAGCGCGC
>JBDTAZ010000105.1:0-4179 GCA_039924325.1 Gemmatimonadaceae bacterium | reverse complement strand
CGAGTCCGAGGCCGTCTATCCAGCGCACAGAATGCGTCGCGACGATGTTGGGATGCTTCAGTCGGCCAACAAGTCTCGCTTCGCGGTCGAATCGTGCAACCGCTTCTTCATCACCGAGATACTTGGTGTGAATGACCTTTACCGCGCGCTCTATTCCGGTCGCGCGCTCGCGGACGAGGTACACGATTGCCATGCCGCCACGACCCAGCTCGCGAACCATGTCGTACGAGTCACCGAATGGGACGTCCGATGCGTAGGCATGAGGTCGAGCCGGAGCGAAACTTTCGGGCAGCTTCATGAAGTTCAGCTTGATCGGAAGCGAAGCGCGACTTCACCAAGCTCAATTCGGTCCCCGTCGGAAAGTTTCCGTGCGGAGCCGCCGTTGGTGAGAACGCGATCGTTGACCAGCACTGGGTTCGTCTGCGACAGATTGGTTATCGTCCAGGCTCCGTTATCGAAGTCGATCCGGGCATGTCGTCGGCTGACTGTCGGCGAGCGTAGTGTGATGTGCCTGTGCGGTGGTCCGGTATCCCGTCCAACGACGATCCTCGGCGGCTCGCCGAGCCTGCTGAAGAAGCGCAGATCCTCCGTATCTGGTTCGCCGGCAATCACCTGAAAGCGTCCGGGAAGAATCTGCATCGGCTCGTCTACGGGTCGATTGAATACAATTGTGTCGTCCGGCGCGAGTTCTTCTTCCCGATCCAACAGGTCGAAGTCCTCCATTTCGTCAACTTCTTCGACCTCATCTCTCTCGTCGGCTCCGCTGAAATGCTCAAACGACTGCGACCTGCGCGACTGACCGGTCTGCGGCGGTGGAGCGGGAGCCGATAAAGAATTTGGTGGCGCGAACGAATTCGATTGATCGGGTGCTGATATTTCGGACGCGGGGCTGGCGCGGTGTCGGGCCGGCTCGCCAGAGTCAATGTCAACTAAGCCAAGGTGCGTCGGCACTATCAAAAATGGGAGCGCCTCTCTGGCGCGCGCGCGTTTAACGGCCTTCCGATGAAACAATATGTCGCGGTTGACCACGACCACCGGGACGCCGATGAGTACGACGATAGCACCTACTATTGCGGCAATTTCCATCGAAAATGTGATACCCTCGAATCTAGCATGCTTGGTGGGGTTTGCTGGGGCGGCCGGACAGGCGCGGGAAGGGGTGTAGAGAGGATGCAAAATCGCCCCTCATGGTTCTATGCAAAGGCGTCCAACTCGTTCCTTTTTTCGACGACTTTTCCACGGCTTCACACCGTCCAGCCGCGCCCGCGCAATCCATGTGGATGAGCTGCTGCGCCACGGCGATCACTCACAGATCTACTGTGTCCTATAGCACACCTTGGGCCCCGGGACGGCTTTGTAGCAGCTTCCCGCCCAGTTGATCAATCGTTCGGATTCTCCGAACAGCCTGGACCATCGCCAAGCAGCTCGGTTATTGGAGCCTGGAATACATTGCATCGAAAGCGACTATTGACTCGACCTCTCGAACGATCGTTCTGAACCTACAATATGGAAATCGGAGTTTATTCATTCGCTGAGACCACGCCGGATGCCCTTACTGGTGTCACGGTTACTGCTCAGCAGCGGCTGCACGACCTTCTCGAAGAGATCGAGCTGGCCGATCAGGTCGGGCTCGATCTCTACGGAGTGGGTGAGCATCACCGTCCGGACTTCTCTGTTTCGGCGCCGGCGGTGGTTCTCGGGGCGGCCGCAGCGCGCACCAGCCGCATCCGACTCACGAGCGCGGTCACGGTGCTCAGTTCGGACGATCCCGTCCGGGTCTTTCAGGACTTCGCGACCATCGATCTCATTTCGGGTGGTCGGGTGGAGATCATGGTTGGCCGTGGCTCGTTCATCGAGTCGTTCCCTCTATTCGGCTACGACCTGGATGACTACGACGAGCTGTTCGCGGAGAAACTCGACCTGCTGCTAAAGCTGCGATCGAGCGAACGACTTACGTGGAGCGGGAAGCACCGAGCTCCGATCAACGATCTTGCGGTGTATCCGCGACCTGTCCAGAACCCGTTGCCCGTGTGGATCGCAGTCGGTGGCACGGCAGCCTCAGTCGTTCGTGCCGGAACGCTTGGCATTCCGCTCGCGCTCGCGATCATCGGCGGCGCGCCCGAGCGGTTTGTGCCGATGATCGATCTCTATCGCGAGGCGGGCGCTCGGGCTGGTCACGATCCCGCATTGCTGAAGGTTGGCATCAACTCGCACGGATTCATCGCCGACACATCGAAACAGGCGGCGGACGATGCGTTTCCTCCGTACGCGCTCACGATGGGACGGATCGGACGAGAACGCGGGTGGCCACCTGTGACGCGCGCGCGCTTCGACGCCGAGCTTGGCCCGCGTGGCTCGATGCTGGTCGGAAGTCCGCAGGAAGTGATCGACAAGCTGATGTTCGAGTACGAGCTATTCCGGAATGATCGCATCATGATCCAGTTCAGCGTCGGCACGATGCCTCACGCGAAGATCATGCGCTCGATCGAACTACTTGGCACTGTCGTCGCGCCGGCGGTGAAGGCTGCGATTGGCTGAGTAGACGACGCGCGCAACAAAACAAAAGGGAGTCGAGATCACCAATGATCTCGACTCCCTTTGTACAACTGTGGTGCGGTGTTTCCAACTACCGGCCTCTTCTACCTCTCGCCCCGGCTGGCGGAGAGTCTTCGATATCGTATTCCTTTGGCGGCGTTGCGCCGAGTAGATATCGAACGAAGTAATCCCAGCGGCGGCGCATCATGTAGTTCGATGCAGATGCGTAGCCGTGTCGTGAATTGGGAATGATGATCTCGTCGAAGTCCTTGTTCGCCTTGATCAGTGCATCCACAACGAGGAACGTATTTGACGGCGGAACGTTGTCGTCGGTCGAGCCGTGCACGAGCATCAAGTGTCCCTTGAGATTGTGCGCGACGCTCTCGTTGGATTCCTGCGTGTAGTTGTCCGTTCCATCGGCGTTCTTGACGAGCAGGCCCTGATAACGCTCGCCCCAATCATCTTCGTAGTTGCGTTGATCGTGGTTTCCCGACTCGGAGATTCCGACCTTGAAGAAATCGGGGTAGCGGAACATCGCATCGGCGGTCGCGAATCCGCCACCGGAGTGACCGTAGATGCCGGCCTTGTCGATGTCGATCCACGAATAGCGCTCGGCGAGCTGCTTCATCGTTCCGACTTGATCGGGAAGCGTGTTGTCGCGCCCCATCTCACCGTAATACGCGTCGTGGAAGCTCTTTGATCGGTTCGGAGTTCCCAGGCCGTCGACGGTGATGACAACGAAGCCAAGTTCGGCGAGAGCCTGATGATCACCGCGCGCTGCTGTGAAGCTGCGCGATCCAACGCTACCGGACTGCGGTCCTGGATACGGATTGTTGATGATCGGATATTTCTTGGTTGGATCGAAGTTGGTCGGGCGGAACATCAAGCCATAAAGCTTCGTCTTGCCATCGTGCGCGGTCACCGTGAATGGAATCGGAGGTTTCCAGCCGTCCGCGACGAGTCGCGAGATATCCATGTGGCCCAGCTGCATCAGGACGCTGCCCGACGAATTGCGCAGCACGACCTTTGGCGGAATGTCGGGAGTCGAATACGTGTCGATCATGTATCGACCATCGGGTGACAACTGTATGGCGTGGTCGCCACTTTCAGGCGTCAGTGATTTCCATCCCGTTCCGTTGACGTTTACGCTATAGAAGTGGCGGAAGTATGGATCCTCGCTCGGGCTGCGGCCGAGCGCCTGAACAACGAGTGACTTGGTCTTGTCGTCGACGCGCTCGATTCCCGTGACCGGGCCATCACCAGTGGTGATCTTGTCGATAAGCTTGCCGGTGTTGAGGTCGTAGGCATAAAGCTGACCCCAGTTATCGCGCTCGGACGACCAGATGATTGTGTGTTCCGGCCACATGATGCGCCAGCCGGCGATCGACTCGAACTGCGTTGCGGGCATGCCGTCTTCGAACAGTGTGCGCACAGCACCCGTGTTCGCATCGGCGAGCTTGACGGTTGCGCTCTTGTGATCGCGCGGAGTACTGACGTATGCGAGCTGTGATCCGTCCGGATTCCAGATAAGGTCGGACATGCTGATGTTATCGCCGAGCATTGCGCGGTGGAAATCCGGCGGCGACTGAATGCGAATGACTTTTGCGGTCGGCACGTCGATGATGACGCGCGAGATCATCGAGA
>JBDTAZ010000104.1:0-31513 GCA_039924325.1 Gemmatimonadaceae bacterium | reverse complement strand
ATTCTATTCGGCTGCCCACGACTCTTTCGAACGCCCAAATGTCATCCCAGTATCAAACGATTTCCAGCTTGCCTCACCACGTTGGTGAAACGGTGCGCGTACGCGGCTGGGTAGCCCACCTGCGATCCTCAGGGAAAGTTGCCTTCATCGTCATGCGTGACGGAAGTGGCATCTTGCAATGTGTCGTCGTTCAGAAAATAGTTGGCGACACCGGTTGGGCGACGTTCAACGGGCTCAGCCTGGAAACGTCGGTCGAAATCGAGGGCGAAGTTCGAGCTGACGCCCGGGCTCCCGGCGGGGTCGAGGTTGGGGTCACAAATATGATCGTCCTCGGAACCAGCCCCGTAGATTACCCGATTCAGGCCAAAGAGCACGGAATCGACTTTCTGCTCGATCATCGCCATTTATGGCTTCGGAGCAGTCGCCAAGTGGCGATCGCGCGGGTGCGCGCTGAAATCGAGCAGGCCCTGAACGACTTTTTCTATGAGCGGAAGTTCGTCCGTGTCGACACGCCGATCCTGACGAGCGCGATCGGCGAGCGGAGCGGCCTTTTCTCGACGGAGTATTTCGACGAAGGCAATGCCTACCTTGCTCAGACGGGCCAGCTTTACGGCGAGGCCGCTGCCGCTGCGCTTGGGAATATCTACACGTTCGGCCCCACATTCCGCGCCGAGAAGTCGAAGACAAGACGCCATCTCACCGAGTTCTGGATGCTGGAGCCGGAAATGGCATTCGTGGATTCTGCGGGCAACATGCAGGTGCAAGAGGAGATGATCGAGTACGTCGTGAAGCGGTGCATCGAGAGGTGCGCTGGCGAACTGGCTATTCTCGAACGCGATATGTCGAAGCTGGAGGCGATCCGTGGTCCGTTCCCGCGTATCAACTACACGGATGCCGTGACCACACTGCAGGGCAAGGGGAGCACCGTACAGTGGGGTGACGATCTTGGGGCGGAGGACGAGTCGCTGCTAGTTGCTGATTATGCGACGCCGATTTTCGTCGTCAATTATCCGAAGGAAGCGAAGGCGTTCTACATGAAGGAGAACCCAGCCGACCCTCGGACCGTGCTCTGCAGCGACATGCTTGCACCAGAAGGGTACGGCGAGATCGCTGGTGGTTCGCAACGTGAAGACGACTTCGACAAGATGACTCAGCGGATCAAGGACGAGGGGTTGTCAATTGACGCGTACGACTGGTATCTGGACCTACGTCGCTACGGCACTTTCGTGCACTCGGGCTTCGGTCTTGGTCTCGAGCGCACGGTCACTTGGATCTGCGGAATACCGCACATTCGGGAAGCGATCGCGTTTCCTCGCACCATGTATCGGCTTCGCCCTTAGAACATCGGTCACCCTCGTGGAACCGGGGCGTGGAACCGGGGCGTGGAACCGGGGCGTGGAAGCGGGGCGTGGAAGCGGGGCGTAATCGTCATCATCCTCGCGGAAGCGAGGATCCATGTTAACTCTGAGCACGGTCGAGAATGGATTCCCGCGTTCGCGGGAGTGACGAGGTGGATGCGTGCCCCGGAATGACTAGGCGGGTCGATTGCGGGAATGCTGACGGTGGCGGCTGACGGCGGCGGCTGACGGCGGCGGATGGCGGAGCAAATGTGCGATCCTAGTGAGTCGAATCAGCCTTAACTTCGTCCCAGAGCACGTCTAGTTCCGAGAGCGACGCGCTGCCCATTATAATTCCGCGCTCGCGTGCCAATTTCTCGACGTGTTCGAAGCGGTGCTGGAATTTTAGGTTGGCGCGATCCAGTGCCAGGGAGGGGTGAACCTGAGCTTTTCTGCAAAGGTTCACGCACGCGAACAGCAGGTCCCCGAGTTCTTCAGTGATGCGCTCGTGGGCTTCATCGTGGATAGGCGCGGCGCCAGCAGGCTTATCCGGCAGCTCGTTCAACAGTTCGCGGGATTCTTCCAGTTCTTCGGAGACCTTGTCGGCCGCGCCGTGCCACGTTGGCCAGTCGAATCCAACACCGGCAGCACGATCCTGGAGGCGTTGCGCACGATGCAACGCTGGTAGCGCAGCCGGTAGCCCGTCGGCGAGAGATGCTCGCCGTTTGGACTTCATCTTTTCCCACGGCTCCTTCGCTCCCTCGCCGTATAGATGCGGATGGCGTCCCTTCATCTTGGTGATCAGCCCCTCAGCGACGTCGCTGAATGAGAACGCCCCGCGTTCCTCGGCAAGTACCGAATGAAAAAGGACTTGCAGGAGGACATCGCCGAGTTCCTCACGCATTAGAGGGTCATCGGAGAACTGGATGGCCTCGTCCAGTTCGTGGGCTTCTTCGATCAAATACGGGCGCAACGATTCGTGCGTCTGCGCAGCATCCCAATCGCAACGACGACGCAGGTCGCGCATAAGTTCGAGCGTATCGTCGAGTCCCGGGGCTTGTGACATTATGTTATAAGGCTGTGGAAGAAACCCTAATATATCCGCTGCCGAATCGGGCCTGGATAGACGTGAACGTCAACGCCCTACGGCGTAACGCGTTGGCGCTAACGCAGCGGACAGGGTTGCCATTGATCCCGATGATCAAGGCTGATGCGTACGGAGTTGGTGCCGCGGGCGTCGTTGCCGCTCTCGAGCCGATGGGGCCGATGGCTTATGGTGTCGCCTCTGTAGAGGAGGGTGAGATCCTCCGCCACCTGGGAATCACCCGTCCGATAATCGTCTTTACCCCGATTCTGGAAGCGGACTATCCGCGCGCCAGTTCGGCGGATCTCACTCCATCGCTTGGCGACGCGGCGTCTATCCGCGCGTGGACTGCGTATGGAAAGCCATACCAGCTCGCCATCGACACCGGCATGAACAGGGCGGGCCTTTCGTGGCGCGACGTCGCCGGGGCGCGCGATGCAGTGCGTAGATCGCCCCCGGCCGGTGCCTTTACCCACTTCCACTCGGCTGAACTCGAAAACGGCTCTGCGGAACTCCAGGTCGAACGTTTTTTTCAGGCGATCGACGCTCTGGGTGCTGACATTCCCTGCCTTCACGCAGACAACAGCGCGGCCGCAGCCCGAGGGCTGGATGGACGGGGGCGCTGGAGTGCGGTGCGCCCCGGTCTGTTTCTGTATGGGGTGGGGGCGATCACCGGCATCCAGCCAGATGCCGTTGTAAGTCTGCGTGCCAGAGTTGTGGACATCCGTTGGGTGGAAGCCGGCGACACTGTGAGTTACGACGCAGTCTACATCGCACCGCAACGAGAGCGGATCGCAACCGCAACTATCGGGTATGGCGACGGCTACCCACGGTCGCTATCCGACAGGGCGAGCGCGGTCGTGAACGGGGTAAGAGTCCCGCAGCGAGGGCTCGTGACCATGGACATGACGATGTTCGACGTGACAGATGCGCCGTGCGAGATCGGTGACGTCGTAACGCTTTTTGGGGAAACCTGTGGTCCGGAGCTGACCGTTCAAGGAGTCGCACGGTCGGCAGGTATGTCGCCCTACGAACTGCTAACGGGGCTCGCTCCGCGCTTGCAAAGACGTTTCAACGAGGTCTGACGAAAGCCGGAATGGGTAAGCGCGCAGCGATAATCGTTCTGGATGGAGTCGGCGTTGGCGAAGCTCCCGACGCCGCCGCCTATGGCGACGTCGGGAGCGACACGCTCGGCCACGTAATCGCCCAGATGGACGGAGATGAACTTCCCAACTTACATGAGGTAGGCTTAGGTAACATAGCCAGTTTCAGTAAGTTACCGCCTGTGGCTCATCCGTCGGGTGCGTTCGGTCGAATGTCGCCCTCCGCTGCTGGCAAGGATAGCACTACTGGTCACTGGGAGATCGCTGGCGTGCGAGTCGACGTGGCTTTTCCCACATATCCAAGGGGCTTTCCAGCGGAGGTGCTCAGTGAATTTGGGGCACTCACAGGGCGGCCGGTCATTGGCAATGTCGTCGGCAGCGGAACCGAAATAGTAGACCAGTTCGGCGCTGAACATCTCCGGACGGGTGCGTGGATTGTCTACACGTCAGCCGATTCGGTATTCCAGGTCGCGGCCCATGAGTCGGTAATCCCGCTGGCCGAGTTGTACGCTGGCTGCGAGATCGCGCGGCGGATGCTCGTTGCTCCGAACAATGTTTCGCGCGTCATTGCCAGGCCTTTTGTGGGAGAGGTCGGGACGTTCACGCGGACCGCGAATCGGCGCGACTTTTCAGTCCAGCCGCCCTCTGAGACGCTCCTGGATGCTCTGGCACGAGCCGGCATCCGTCGGGACGGCGTCGGCAAGGTGGACGACCTCTTTGCGGGCCGATCCATCGTTTCCCATCACACCGGCGGGAACGCACAGGGAATCGGGCTGATTGAGGACTGGCTTGTCGCCGGGCCGGATACCGGGTTCCTGTTCAGCAACCTTGTAGATTTCGACCAACTTTACGGCCACAGAAACGACGTTTCGGGCTTTTTGGGGGCGCTACGCCAGTTTGACGCTGCGCTTCCAGGGCTTTGTCGTGCTCTAAGAGAGGAAGATCTGCTGTTTATCACCGCCGACCACGGCAACGACCCGACAACCGCTTCTTCCGATCATGCTCGTGAGAACGTGCCGGTGCTGGCGCTCGGCCAAGCGGTGCGGGCCGGCGTGTCGGTTGGGTGCAGGGCAACGTTCGCGGATTTGGGTGCGACCGTCGCTGATTGGTTCGATCTGGGCTTTCGTGGTGTAGGAACGTCCTTCCTGGGAGCGATCCTGGGTTGAGCGACCAGTCGTTGAAGGTTTCAGCTGATGCCGCGCACGCCAATGCATACGCGCCTTACTCGAAATTTCACGTAGGGGCCGCGCTCAGGACCGACGCTGGGGATGTGTACGTCGGTGCGAACGTTGAAAATGCTTCGTTCGGTGTATGTATTTGTGCAGAACGGTCTGCACTCTCCGCGGCGGTCGCGGCGGGCGCGAGAAGCTTTAGCGATTTGGTACTTGTAAGTGACGCGGCTGAACCCGTGCCTCCGTGCGGAATTTGCCGGCAGGCATTGGCGGAGTTTGCGCCGTCGTTGCGTATAAAGAGTTACGGGCAGAACGGGACGACAGCAGAGTGGTCATTGGCAGAACTTCTGCCAAACCAGTTTCGACTCAACGAATCGAACGGATTTACGGAGTGATATTGAAGAGATGGAGTTTCCGCCGCCTTGGTGCTACACTCGCCGCTGCGGCCATGACGGGACTGGTAGTAGTTGGCTGCTCGGAGAACCTGGACGGCTCGGCGGGATGTCCGCTCACCTGCGCGGGCCAGTCGGTGCAGATCAATACGGTAACTCTTGACGCGGTGTCGCTCGACTCCACGGTCCTCGGAGGTCTCGGGCTCGGAACCCAACCGCAGATGCTGCTAGCGAACCGCGGCGACACTCTCGATACCCGAGTGATCATTCGCTTCGACACGCTGCCATCTACGAGCCGCGTAGACGGCAAGACAATCGCAACGCCGATTGTATTTCTCGATAGCGCGGTGCTGACGTTGCAGATCGATAGCGCTGCGATAAATGTCGGCGCTCCGGTGACGCTGTCGATATACGACGTCGACGATTCTACCGCCGTCGATGACACTACTGCGAGCGTCGTCGCGCAGTTATTCACTCCTTCGCGACTGGTGACGACCGTTCAATTTGCGGCGGGCGAGGTTGTCGACTCACTGAAGATCCCTCTGCCGTCGGCGTTCGTGCTTGCGAAGGCGCAGGCGCATGCCCGGTTGCGCCTGGGAGTGCAGGCCAGTGCCGTCAACAAGTCAGTGGAATTCCGTGTCTTCGCAAAGGAATCCGGATTCGGCGCTGTACTGGCAACTCGGACCTCTCCCGACACGTCCGTCGCGCCGATCATCATGAGTACCTACTCTACCACACCGACGAACAACGCGTCGATCGCGAGCAGCCTGTCCGACTTCACAATAGTTGTGAAAGGCACGCCGCCTCCGCCTCCTGGCACATTGACGGTCGGAGGACTTCCGGGAACACGCGCGTATCTTCGGTTCAACATCCCGCCGTCGATTTCGGACTCGTCGCTCGTAATAGCCGCTACTCTGCTTCTCACTCAACAGTCTAGTCCATCACCGGATCCCACCGACTCGATGTACATACAGCCGATCCTGGTCCTTGCTGGAGCAACAGTAACCGACCCGATTCGTGCAGCGCAGATTACTGCGCCGGTCACGGTGCTCGGTCTGGCGCCGCTCAAGACGCTGCCGGGTGACTCCGGCGTTCGCGAAGTTCAAATTGGCCCCGTGTTCCGCTACTGGTCGATCCAGACTGCAGCCCAACTCCCGCGCGCTATCGTACTTCAAAGTTCCGCGGAAGATTATTCTGCGCAGCAGGCGCTGTTCTATTCCTCATCCGCTGCTCCGGATCTGAGGCCGAAACTTCGGATCAGTTACACACCTCGTTCCCGGATTGGCGTTCCATGAGGAAGGCGTTTTCAATTTGTGCGGTACTCGTCACAACATTCAGCGCTGCTGCAGTGCACGCGCAGGGTTCGGTCAGCCTGCAAGGGTTTGGCTACCCTCCCGGCGAACTCAGCACGCGCGCTCTCGGCACCGCAGGCGCGCTTGGCGACATTGATCCGCGCTCCCCGATCAATCCCGCCGCTCTCGGCGTGCTTCCGGCGACGCAGTTCTACGCGCAGTACGATCCGGAATTCCGCCGAGTCACCTCGGCCGGCGTCACCGCTGGCACGACAACCTCACGCCTACCCAATATCGGTGGTGTGCTTCCAATCAACGACCACTTCGTGATCGGTTTTTCAGCCGCGAGCTTGCTCGACAGGACGTGGGAGACAAACCGCGCGCGCGTACAGGTTTTCGGCACCGACACGATACCATTCAGCGAACGGCTAAAGAGCAACGGCGCGCTCACCGACGTAAGATTCGCGCTGGCGTATTCGCCCAACTCGCGCGTGCATGTTGGCGTCGGCGTGCACACCTTCCCGGGGTCGATGCAGCTGACCTCGAACGAGCTGTTTCCCGATTCTACGCAATACCAGAGCATCACGCAGATCAGTGAGGTAAGCTTTTCCGGCACCGCCTACTCGGCGGGTGCTGTCATAGACGTGTTGCCGAGTCTCACCGTAGCTTTCAGTGGGCGCAAGGGCGGTACCTCCAAAATGTTTGCGAACGACTCGCTGTTGACGACTTCACACATCCCCGATAGCTACTCGGGGTCGATCGCGTTTACCGGAATACCGGGGACGACGGTCGCAATTCGTGGTCAGCACGACAACTGGAGCCAGATGACTGCACTCAGTTATTCCGGCGCAACCGGTGTTGATGCGAACGACGTTAGCGCAGGCGTGGAATCAAACGGGCCGAAACTTGGCGGCTTCCCATTGTTGCTGCGGGTAGGCGTTCGTCGCCGAGATCTTCCGTTCCTCGTCGGTACGCAGACCGTGCAGGAAACTTCGTTCGGCGGCGGAATCGGTGTCCCGATCGCGTACGACCGGGTGACCTTCGATATTGCAGCGCTGCACACCAACCGCACGGGTGTGGCTGGTGTAACGGAGCGGGCCTACAACCTCAGCTTCGGGCTGCAGGTGCATCCGTAGCGCTCGCATGGACGAAGAGTCGAAGCCTCCATTGATTCTCGTCGCCGACGACGTACCGGCGAATGTGGAGCTTCTGTTCGATCAACTCGAGACCTTGGGGTTCCGAACGATTGCGGCGGTTGATGGTCCCTCCGCAATTGCCGCGACGGTCGAACATCGGCCGGATCTGTGCATTCTTGATGTGGCTATGCCGGCAGGTGATCTCGGAGTCGATCACCGGTCAACCGGATTCGAAGTGTGTCGGCGTATCAAGCGCGACCCGCGCACGTCTGGCATTCCTGTCATCTTCGTAACTGCGCTTAACGACACAAGCGATCGGGTCAAGGGAATCGAGGCTGGCGGTGACGACTTCCTGACGAAGCCGCACAACAGGATGGTCCTCGGCGCCCGCGTTCGCAGCCTTCTCAAGCTGAAGGCCGCGACCGATGCCCTTGAGGAGAGTTACCGAAAACTTCGCGAGTTGGAGAAAGTACGCGACGATCTGATGAAGATGATCGTGCACGATCTGAAAACTCCGCTAACCTCCGTGCTTGCGACACTCGAGATGGTTGGTGATGGCGACTTTGGTGCGGTGACACTGGACCAACGTCGCGCACTCGGCGACGCGGAAGCGAAAGCCGAGGAACTGCTGGGACTCATCGGCGACCTGCTCGAAGTGGCGAAGGTTGAGGAGACTGGCATGGTACTGAGCCCGGTTGAGGTAGCGCCGGGCGCGTTCATCGCCGAGGTGCTCCACGAGTGGGAAGTGCGGTTCACTCAGGAGCATGCGTCAATCGTGACGAGCATTGCAGAGGACGCACCAACATTCGACGCAGACAAGCCGCTCCTGAAGCGCGTTTTCTCGAACATACTTCAGAACGCGCTCACGCATTCCGGATCGGCGATCGAACTCAAAATCTCGGTTCGTGGCGAGGAGGATGGTCTTCTTTTCGGAATTCAGGATAACGGGCCCGGCATTCCGGAGGAGTTTCACGACCTGATTTTTCAGAAATTCGGACGCGTCAAGACAGCCCATGTACCGCGTGTACGCAGTTCAGGGCTCGGACTCGCGTTCTGCAAGTTGGTGGTAGAAGCTCACGGTGGCCGCATCTGGGTCCGGAGCGCTGCGGGAGAAGGGAGCACATTCTACGTGCAGTTGCCAACACACATTCCATCGACCTCACGGTAACCGCATGACTCGTCCAACTGTGTATATCGAAACGTACGGCTGCCAGATGAATGTGAGCGACACCGAGTTGATGCTCGGCAAGCTCACTGCGGCGGGCTACGACGCTGTAGATGGCCCGGACGGAGCGGATGTCATTCTCGTGAATACTTGCGCCATTCGCGAGCATGCCGAGCAACGTGTAATAGGGAGACTCGGGGAACTGAAGCGCCACATGTCCCCGACAGCAGTATTGGGCGTCACCGGATGCATGGCTCAGAGACTGGGGCCCGTGCTGCTCGAGCGCACCCCGCATGTGAGCATCGTGATCGGGCCGGACGGGTATCGTGCGCTTCCGACATTGATCGACAACGCGCGGCATGGGATCAGAACGACCGCGACCAGTTTCGACATGGAAGAGCACTACGAGGATTTCAAGCCGCGCCGGTTTGACAAGGTGAAGGCGTGGATACCGGTTCAGCGTGGCTGCGATTATCGGTGTACGTACTGTATCGTGCCGTATACGCGTGGGCCGGAACGAAGTCGGGCGCTCGCGGACGTGGTTAGAGAGACTGAAGCGGTTGTCGCCGATGGCATGTCGGAGGTCGTCCTACTTGGACAGACGGTAAATTCGTACTCGGACGGCACGTATGATTTCGCCGACCTGCTTCGCGCCGTCGGCGCTGTTGCGGGGATTCGTCGGGTTCGATTTACGAGCCCGCACCCCAACGATTTCAGCGACAGGGTAATCGAGGCAATCGCGACGACTCCAACGGTATGCGATCACGTCCACCTTCCGATGCAGTCCGGATCATCGCGAACGCTCAAGCGGATGCTTCGGCGCTACACTCGCGAGGGCTACTCCGAGTGTGCAGAACGACTGCGGGCAGCCGTCCCGAATCTTGCGCTGACCACGGACATCATTGTGGGATTCCCCGGCGAGACCGACGACGAATTCGCCGAAACGTTGAGCGCGGTACGGGAAGTTGGCTTCGATGATGCTTACACCTTCAAGTTCTCGATGCGAGATGGCACCCCCGCTTCGCGGTTGCCGCCCGAGTTGATCGTGTCCGATGAAGTTGCGAGCGAGCGTCTCGCGCAGCTTATCGCGGTGGTTCGGGAAGGGTCGCGAGCACGGAACATGGCACAGCTTGGCAAGCGCTGCGAAGTCCTGATCGAGAAGGAAGCGCGTCGCGGCGGCCTGCTCCAGGCTCGTACGCGTGATTTCAAAACCGTCATTATGCCGGGAACGCCAGACATGATCGGCAATTATGTGGACGTAGAGCTAACCGGAACGACGGGTTCGACGTTTACTGGCGCCGTTGTCCGATCACGCGAACCGCTGCCGATGCGGTAATTTGGTTCTGGTCGCGTGCAGAGCAGGGGATGCGCGCGTAGCTCGTAGCGTATTGTGGATGCGCGTATGCCGTCCATCATGTGGGTTCTCATGTCGATTGCCGGTGGCTTATTCACCGGATTTACACTTCCGTGGCAGCTGTGCCTTGCAGTGTGTGGCGTGCTTGCCTGGCTGGCGGCGGTCGATGTCGGCCCTTCGGCTACCGTGTTGTACTTCGCCGCGGCATGCGCGCTGGCTGTTTCCGGTCCCAATCCCGTTCGTGGTTTTCGTCCTTCTACTCAGCCGGATCCAACGGTCATTGGCGAACGGATGCGGTTGCGAGCGGCGCATGCGATTGACCTGGCGTTCGAGGCCGATGCGCCAACTGCGCGCGCGCTCCTGGTAGCCGATCAGAGCGAGATTCCGCGCGACGTAAAGCGCGCGTACGCTGATGCTGGAATCGTTCATATGTTGGCGATTTCCGGACTCCATGTGTCCATAGTTGCCGCATCGCTGGCGCTCGTGTTGAACCTCCTGCGGATTCCCGGGCGCCTCGCGTCGTTCATGACGGCCGGAATCATAATTGGTTATGTCTTCATGCTTGGCTTTCCCGCACCTGCGCTGCGCGCCGCAGTAATGGTGTGTGTAGCAACCGCTGCGCACGCGAGTCAGCGCCACACTTCGCGATGGAGTATTCTCGCGCTCGGAGGTATCGTTCCACTCATGAAGCCGGAGACTGTGTTGGCTGTGGGTTATCAATTGAGCATGGCGGGGATGGCTGGCGTCATCGCAGCTGGTGCCTTGGCCAAACGCGGTAGACTTGGCAAACTCCGAGGTTGGCGGCGCAGTATCGCGCAGTCATTAGTCGTTTCCGGCCTGGCGACACTCGTGACGGCCCCGCTCGTGGCATGCTGGTTTGGGCGGCTGAGTATCATCGGACCGGTGACCAATCTTGTTGCGGATCCGGTGATTGCGGTCGTTCAGCCGATGCTGTTTCTTGCGCTCGTATTATCTCCGTGGCCCACTGCCGCTCATTTTGTTGCGGCCGCTGCACATCCACTCTTGCTAGCCTTTGAGTCAATAGCCCGCACAGCCGCCGGCGTCCCGTTCGCAGCGATAACGATCTCCGTCTCGCCTGTCGGAGTCGTTCTCTCGATTGTAGCGGCAGTGGCGACGGTTGCCGCCTGCATAAGTCGTTTCCCGGGTCGCTCCATTGCCGTGGCGGCCGCGGCAATGTCCGTCACTATCTGGCTCGCATGAAGTCCCATCTGGGTGGGATGGTACGCACCCTCGTTCAGGAGACGACCGGCTTCCGAATCGGCCTCCCAGCAGACGTCATCGGGGCGTTCCCCGAGTTGGCAACTGTCAGCTGGCGGCGCGGCGGTCTTCCGCTCCGGATCGGCGGGTGGTTCCTGGGGCAAAAATCGGTCGCGGCGATCACGCTGGGCACCACGGTTTTCCTTGCTGCCGCCGAGCGCCCTTCTCTTCAACTTCTTCTGCACGAATTGGGGCACGTGCGGCAGTTCCGGCGGGACAAAACATTCCCCATACGTTACCTTTGGGAATCGATCCGCATGGGGTACGCGCGGAACCGTTTTGAAACAGAGGCCGATCAGTTCGCCGAGGAGGTCTTATGGTCAAGCACACAGCGACGTCCGTTGTAACGATCGAGCGGTACATCATTGAGCAGGAACACCTGTATCCTGATGCGACGGGTGAGTTGTCGGGGCTGCTTTACGATATCGCTCTGGCCGCGAAAATGATCGCCAACAAAGTGCGGATGGCCGGTCTCGCCGACATCATCGGTGCGACCGAGCACCAGAATGTTCAGGGCGAAATCCAGCAGAAACTGGACGTCCTGGCGAACGACATGATCATCAAGGCTCTTGACCATAGCGGCCGGCTTTGCGCGATGGCGTCGGAGGAAGAGCCCGACATAATCCAGATACCGGAGAACTTCCGGTGCGGCAAGTACTGCCTTCTGTTCGACCCTCTCGACGGATCGTCGAACATCGATGTGAACGTCCCAGTTGGGACAATTTTCTCGGTACTGCGTAAGATCACACGCGGTGCGCGCGGAGAAATGGAAGACATGTTGCAGCCCGGTCGTCGGCAGGTCGCGGCGGGCTACGTCATCTACGGTTCCAGCACTATGATGGTGTACACCACGGGGCAGGGCGTACACGGGTTTACACTCGATCCGCAGATAGGTGAATTTCTGCTGTCGCACCCTAACATCTCCATTCCGGAGCACGGCCGATATCTGTCTGTGAACGACTCGTATGAGCAGGTGTGGAACGAGGACGTTCGCGCCCTGATGCGCAGGTACCGTGGCCTGGATGGAGCGCGGGATCCGATGAGTGTTCGATATGTTGGTTCGCTCGTCGCGGACTTCCATCGTAACCTCCTCGGCGGCGGTCTCTTCGCGTATCCGGCCAACGAGAAGAATCCGCGTGGGAAGTTGCGGTTGCTGTACGAAGCAAACCCACTCGCATTCATCGTTGAACAGGCTGGCGGTCTTGCGAGCAACGGGAGCATCCGCATCCTCGACGTAGAGCCCACGGATCTGCATCAGCGGACGCCCCTCTACATTGGCAGCAAGAACGACGTAATGACGGCCGACATGATGCTGTCGCAGCCAGTGCTCGCTGAGCGGGCTTAGTACCCTATTGAAGGTGCGTGGAGCTGCTGATTCGTCGTCTTTGAACGCCCCAAAGGCGACGGTTGAACGCGAGACGTCGTCGGCGATTCCGATCAAGGTTGCATATCGCCCCGAAGATGCTGCTCTGAATTACGCAGAGGACCTGGGCGACCCTGGCCAATTTCCGTTTACTCGTGGCGTCCAGGCGAGTATGTACCGCGGCCGACTCTGGACAATGCGCCAGTACGCCGGCTTCGGAACCGCTGAAGAAACCAATACGCGGTTCCGCCTGCTCCTGGAGCGTGGCCAGACCGGGCTCTCGGTCGCGTTTGATCTACCTACGCAAATGGGAATCGATTCCGATTCCCCACGCGCACTCGGCGAAGTCGGCCGCGCTGGCGTAGCGATAGACACCGTGGAAGACATGCACGCGTTGCTCGCTGATCTGCCGCTCGAAACTGTCTCGACGTCGATGACGATCAACGCAACCGCGTCCACGTTGCTTGCCATGTACATAGTCGTAGCCGAAGAGCGGGGCATTGCGCGTTCCGCGTTGAGCGGCACGATTCAGAACGACCTGCTCAAGGAATACATTGCTCGCGGCACGTACATTTATCCGCCCGGACCGAGCCTTGATCTCATAGCCGAGATATTTCGCTTCTGTGCTGACGAAGTACCCAGATGGAATCCGATTTCAATTTCCGGGTATCACATCCGCGAAGCCGGTGCGACGGCGATTCAGGAACTCGCCTTCACGCTTGCGAACGCCATAGAGTACGTGAAACGCGCCATCGACGCAGGGCTGGACATAAACAAATTCGCGCCGCGGCTGTCATTCTTTTTTGCATCGCACAACGATCTGTTCGAAGAGATCGCGAAATTCCGCGCCGCGCGCCGCATGTATGCGCGCATCATGCGCGAGCGGTTCGGCTCTGACGATTCGGGTTGCCGCATGCGCTTTCACACACAGACTGGCGGCGTCACGTTGATGGCACAGCAGCCGCTGAACAACGTCGTTCGTGTCACGGTGCAGGCGCTTGCTGCAACGCTTGGCGGTACGCAGTCGTTGCACACGAATGGATACGATGAGGCCCTCGCGCTGCCGACAGCAGAGGCTGCCACGCTTGCGCTCCGCACTCAGCAAATAATCGGATATGAATCCGGGATCGCCAACACCGTGGACCCTCTTGCGGGCAGCTACTACGTGGAGGCGTTGACCGATGAACTCGAGGCTCGAGCCACGGCGCTCATCCAGAAGGTGGATGATCTGGGGGGCGCGGAGCGGGCTGTTGCGTCTGGCTTCTTCCAGGAAGCGATCGCGCGGAGCGCATACGAGTTCCAGTTGCGCGTGGAAGCAGGGGAGACGGTGATTGTCGGCGTCAACAAGTTTGCTGACGACGCTGAACCGCCCGTCATCCCGTCGCCCGATTTCTCGGCGCTCGAACACGAGCAATTGCGCAAGCTCGCGAAAGTTCGGGAAGGCCGTGACCAGTCGCTGGTGAACGCGACACTTGCGGCGCTTCGAGCCGCCGCCAGTGCCCGGACGGGCCCGGGCGACGCCGAATCCGGCAACGCTCGCGCGGGAGGCATGCGGCACGGTCAAGCGCATTTGATGCCGCTTATTATCGAGGCAGTGAGAGCCCGGGCGAGTGTGGGAGAGATCTCCGATACCCTGTCTGCCTGCTGGGGAGCCTACAACCCGGCGCACTCATAACGGGTGCTGTAGTTGAGGTAGGGCTGCCGAGTTCGTAAATTGAAGGGCAGCACCAACCCCATCCCCACAAGTGCCTACGTACGAGTTTACGTGTCCCGACGGACACGACTTCGACAAATTCTTCCGCTCCATGGCATCCGCTCCGACTGTGGTGCCATGTCCGGTATGTGGTAAACCCGCGGACCGACAAATGTCGGCCGGTGCCGGGCTCGTTTTCCACGGGACTGGTTTCTACATCACGGACTACGGCAAGGACGGCAAGAAGGACCAGAAGGCTGCCGCCGGCCGGAGGACAGATGCGACTTCCAAAGGTGACTCCAGTTCGGGCAGTCATGAAAGTGACTCAGGCTCAAAATCGACGGACCCAAAATCGGAAGGCGGTTCGCCTACGAGTTCGTCGTCCGATTCCAAGGGAGCCGATTCCAAGGGGCCCGGCACCAGCGCCGATTCAGGTGCAACTACAGCTCCAGCGCCAGCCGCACCGGTAAAGCCCGCCGCGGCGCCCAAGGCCTCAGAGTGAATTTCGCGGACCGGATTCGCGCCGAACTCAAACGTGCGGCGCTGAGTATTGGTGCGCCGGACGATGTCGAGCCTCTGCTCGAGCGTCCGCGTGATCCGATGCATGCCGACTGGGCGAGCAACATCGCAATGGTGCTCGCGCGACCACTCAGACGAAAGCCCACCGAAATAGCGACGGCCATCCGAGACGCGATAAACCTCGCCGACGCGGGCGTCGATCGTATCGAGATCGCCGGACCCGGCTTTCTGAATTTCCGTCTCGATCCTGCGGCGGTGGCCAATACGGTCCGAGACATTGTTGCCGCGAACGAAAACTTCGGCCGCGGCTCCTTCGGCGAACACTGTCCCGTCGTAGTGGAGTTTGTTTCCGCCAACCCGACAGGGCCGCTCCATGTGGGGCACGGACGACAGGCGGCTCTTGGCGACGCTATTTCATCGTTGCTGGAATGGACCGGATGGCACGTCTCGCGCGAGTACTACTACAACGACGCGGGCGTCCAGATTGACAATCTTGAGTTGAGCGTCCGCGCACACATCGACGCAGGAGACGGCGAGGCCGTTATTCCCGAGGGTGGCTATCATGGCGAATACATACGCGAGATTGCATCCCGGTACGACGCCAGTGCACTCGCCAGCGTCCGCGACTTTGCGGTTCGTGCGCTGCGCGCTGAACAGGATCTGGATCTCCAGGCATTCGGCGTGAAGTTCGACACGTACTATCTGGAGTCCAGCCTGTACACGGACGGCAAGGTACAGGAAACGGTTTCCAGGCTGATTGCCAACGGACAGACGTACGAGAAGGATGGCGCACTCTGGTTGCGCACCACCGAC
Organism: Gemmatimonadaceae bacterium; assembly: GCA_039924325.1. Taxonomy (GTDB): domain Bacteria; phylum Gemmatimonadota; class Gemmatimonadetes; order Gemmatimonadales; family Gemmatimonadaceae; genus Fen-1247. The sequence goes on along the minus strand of JBDTAZ010000104.1, from coordinate 15,812 downwards.
TTTGGTGATGACAAGGACCGTGTAATGCGCAAGGGCGACGGCACTTACACGTACTTCGTTCCGGACGTTGCCTACCACGTCACCAAGTGGCAGCGCGGATTTACGCGTGCGATCAATGTTCAGGGAGCCGATCATCACGGTACCACAACGCGTGTGCGGGCCGGCTTGCGTGCGCTGCACATGGGTATCCCCGAAGGCTATCCCGAATTCGCACTGCACCAGATGGTGACCGTGGTCAAGGAAGGCGATGAGGTGAAAATCTCAAAGCGCGCAGGAAGTTATGTCACTGTTCGTGACCTGATCGACTGGGTCGGACGCGATGCCGTTCGCTTTTTCTTTCTTATGCGGAAGGGCGATAGTCCGCTGATTTTCGACGTCGACCTCGCCCTGAGTCAATCGGAAGAGAATCCCGTCTATTATGTGCAAATGGCGCACGCCAGGATGAGCGGAATTTTCCGCGTCGGCGAGATTGACGCGGCGAACATGGACGTTTCCGAGTTTGATCTCACGGTGCTCACCGAGCGAGAAGAGCAGGACTTGATCAAGCAGCTGATCGACTTCCCAGCCGAAGTGGATGGCGCAGCCAGGGTTCTGGAGCCACATCGCATTACCGGCTACGCGCTCGAAACAGCACGACTCGCTCACCTCTGGTATCACAAGCATCATGTCCTTGGAGAGCCAGTGCCAGTGATGACCGCTCGTCTGGCGCTTGCCCGTGCAACACAGATAGTACTCCGCAACACGCTGGGGCTGCTCGGCATTTCCGCACCGGAGCGGATGTGACGCGCTGCATGACCCTCATCCCAATCTGATGTCCGTACTCGTCGTTGGCTCTGTCGCGCTGGATTCCGTTGAGACGCCGTTCGGGAAGGCCGATGATGTGCTCGGCGGTTCCGCAACATTCTTTTCGGCGTCGGCCAGCCACCTGACCGATGTGCAGGTCGTCGGCGTAGTCGGTAACGACTATCCGATGGACCGTTTGCGGGAACTCGAGAAACGGAATGTTGATCTTGGCGGAATCGAGCAGGTTGATGGTAGCTCGTTCCGTTGGCGCGGTCGCTACCGGCACGACCTCAACTCCGCGGAAACTCTGGAGACGCATCTTGGCGTATTCTCGCACTTCGAGCCCAAGATTCCGTCCCGCTTCGCGAAGCCTGACTTTCTCTTCCTTGCGAACATCGATCCGCGACTGCAGCTCGCCGTCCTCAAGCAGGTTGAAAGACCCAAGCTTGTAGCATCGGATACGATGAATTTCTGGATCGAGAGTCGGCGACCGGAGCTCATAGAATTGCTTGCACATGTCGACCTGCTGACCATCAACGATGCGGAAGCTCGCCAGCTCACGAACCAGACAAACCTGGTGCAGGCAGCGCGCTGGATCATGGAACATGGCCCAAAGCATGTCATCATCAAGAAGGGCGAACACGGTGCATTCCTGTTCCACGAAAAGAACATCTTCTTCGCGCCCGCGTATCCGCTCGAAACTGTTTTCGATCCGACCGGTGCTGGCGATTCGTTTGCCGGCGGCTTCATCGGATACCTGGCGAGGACCGGCGATCTTAGCGACGCCAGCATGAGGCGCGCGGTCATCTACGGGTCTGCGATGGGTTCGTTTGCAGTTGAAAAGTTTTCGATTGAGCGCTTGATGACTGTCACGCGGGCAGAAATTGACACCCGCGTGCACGCATTCAAGCAGCTGGTCGCATTCGAAGAGGATTTGAGCGCGTGACGGATCGGCAGCGATCAGCTTCGTCAGCTAGTTCCGCGCCGATGGACTATCGCTCTGCCGGCGTGGACATCGACGCTGGTGACGATGCCAAGCGGCGGATTCACAAACTCGTGGAGTCCACGTACACGGCCGGAGTGCGCGGCGCGTTCGGGGCGTTTGGCGGCCTGTTCAAGATGCCGACAGATATTCCGAATCCCCTGCTTGTGGCCTCCGCGGATGGTGTCGGCACAAAGACACGCGTCGCCATAGAAGCGAACAGGCATGACACCATCGGTCACGATCTCGTCAATCACTGCGTCAACGACATCCTGGTTCAAGGCGCGCGACCACTTTTCTTCCTTGACTACGTGGCCTTCGGGAAGCTGGAGCCTGAGGTAGTGGAGGCGGTAGTTGCGGGTGTTGCAGCGGGATGCAAAGAGAACAAGTGCGCGTTGCTTGGGGGCGAGACAGCCGAAATGCCGGGCATCTACACGCCGCCGGACTACGATCTCGCGGGGTTCATCGTCGGTTGCGTGAGCGAGGATCGCCTCCTCGGCCCCGATCGAGTGGCCGACGGTGACGTGCTGATCGGTCTTGCCAGTTCCGGACTTCATACCAACGGTTACTCGCTCGCTCGACGGATCGTGAGTGACCGAATGAAGCTATCGCCCAGAGACGAGTTCCCGGGAATGGGGATTTCAGTCGGTGATGCACTGCTCGCCGTACACGTTTCCTACCTGCAAGCGATCGATCCGGTACTCGGGTCGATCCATGCGATGGCGCACATTACGGGTGGTGGACTCCCTGGAAATTTGGATCGTGCGCTGCCCAAGTCGTTCGATGCGGTGGTTGACAGGTCCAGTTGGGAAGTGCCTGTGCTGTTCCGCGAGCTGCAGCGGGCCGGCGAGGTCCCCGATGACGATATGCTCCGCTCGTTCAACATGGGAGTGGGGCTGGTGGTGATCTGTGACGGCTCGGACGCAGATACAGTCATTCAAAGCGCATCTCGCGCGGGAATTGCTGCCTGGAGGCTTGGCGCAATTCGCCCAGGCACCGGCCGAGTGCTTTTCGAGTAGTCAACTACAGGGGATAATATGAAAGTTCACGCATTGATTGCGGCGGCCGCGGTGGCCTGTTCAGCGTTACCACTCGCCGCTCAGGGCACGGTCAGTCCCAGTTGCGCACCGGGCGTCACGCAGGACGTATGTCAGAAGACAATCGACGTCTTTCAGTTCGTCGCGCCGCAGTTGGGCACCATCATCGCCGGCGGAAATGCGACACTCGGCGTCGGCGGGACGCTTGGCGGTCTCGGACACATCTACGTAAGTGGCCGCGCGAACGTCGTGAGCTCGAATCTTCCGAGCGTCAATCAGATCGACCCGTCGACGAGCGGGGCCCGTTCCGATCAATACCCGACACAATCGCAGATCGCGGGGATTCCGCAGGCTGATATTGCAGTTGGACTGTTTCGCGGGATTCCGCTCGGCGTCACCAATGTCGGTGGCATCGACTTGCTTGGGAGCGTCAGCTATCTGCCGACGATCAATGCGTCGGGATTCAGGATCAACACTCCAAATGGCTCGCTCAAGTTTGGTGGCGGCGTTCGCGTCGGGATCGTACAGGAGAGCCTGATCTTTCCCGGAATTTCGGTGACCTACCTGAGACGCGGGCTGCCGACCCTGGACATGGAGGCAACAAGTGTGAGCGGAGATTCACTCCGCGTGAGCGACGTCAACATTACAACCGATTCGTATCGGCTCGTTGCGAGCAAGAGCCTTTTCTTGCTGGGGCTAGCGGCTGGTGTCGGTCAGGATCGTTACAACACGAGCGCGAATGCGAGCGCGTACGTGGAACCGCGTGGTGTCGGTGGTTCTCTATCACCCGCTGCGAATGTAGGTCCAATTGCGATGACTCAGAAGATCTCGCGCACGACGTACTTCGTCGATGCAACTGTGAACCTCGCAATCGTAAGACTCATTGGCGAGATCGGACGAACGAGTGCGGTGAAAATTCCGACGTACAATACTTTCATCGGCTCCTCGGCCGGAGCAGCTCAGACATTTGGAGCGATCGGCATCCGGTTCGGCCTCTAACACGATGGTCAACGCGCGCGACGAAGAGTTCATGAGTCGGGCGCTCAAGCTTGCAGAGCGCGGTTGGGGTCAGACAGCTCCCAATCCGATGGTTGGAGCGGTCGTCGTCAGGGATGATACGGTAGTTGGCGAAGGTTGGCATGAACACTTCGGGGGAGCGCACGCGGAAGTGAACGCGCTGACGAACGCCGGTGCTGCTGCGTCGGGCGCGACAGTGTATGTGACACTCGAGCCGTGTGATCATACGGGCAAGACGCCGCCCTGTACCGAAGCATTGATCGCGGCCGGCGTGGCTCGAGTTGTGCTTGCGACAAGCGACCCCAACCCCGCGGCCGGGGTTGGTGCAGACAAGCTTCGCGCAACGGGCATCGAAGTTGACGTCGGTGTGCTCGAACGCGAAGCCCGCGAGCTGAACGCGTCGTTCCTTCACTCGTTCGGATCGGATCGACCGTGGGTGACGCTCAAGCTGGCGCTCTCGATCGATGGCGCGATAGCGGACTCCGAGCGCGGCCGTGCATGGCTCACCAACGAAGAGTCGCGCGCCGAAGTTCATCATATGAGAGCCAATGTTGACGCCATTGCTGTAGGCGCGACGACCTACGCCACGGACCATCCAGAGCTCACCGCGCGCGGACTGGTACGGCCACGCGTGGCTCCGATGCGGGTAGTGTTCGATCCCGACGGTAAGTTATCGGCCGGTCGAACGTCCGTTCTAGAGGAAGCGCACGGTATCTTCTTTGTGAGGGTGGCTGATCTGCCGGCGGCCCTCAGGGCGCTTCGCGCGAGGGGAATTCGCTCTCTATTGGTAGAGGGCGGGGCTTCAATTGCCTCGGCATTTCTCGACGCGGAACTCGTGGACAGGCTGGTTATCTTTCAGGCACCCATCGTACTGGGCGGTGGCGCGTTGGCGGCCTTCGGGTCAACTTCGCCTCGCAGGGTGGCAAATGTCCGCCGGATCCCGGTACTTCGGCGCCAGAGCTTCGGCGACGATCTGATGACTATCTATGGCCTACACGCTGTTTGAATGTTCACGGGACTGATTGACCAGGTCGGTACTATCGATCGCGTCACCGAGACTGGCGCGGGTCGAGAATTCCGAGTTCGATGCGGCTATGACGGCATCTCGGACGGAGAAAGCATAGCCGTGAACGGGGCCTGCCTCACGGTCCGTGAGCATGGAACAGGATGGTTCACCGTAGCCGCCATTGTGACTACGGTTGGACGGACGGCGGTCAAGGACTGGACCGCAGGATCCCGCGTGAATCTTGAACGAGCCATGCAGCTTGGCGACAGGTTGGGCGGCCACATGGTTCAGGGTCACGTGGACGACACTGGGACGGTTCGTTCCGTCACTACAATCGACGATGCGCTCGTCGTCGACATCGACGTACCTCAGGAAATATTTGCGCTGCTGGTTCCGCTGGGTTCGGTCACGGTGGACGGCGTCAGTCTCACCGTAAACGCGCTTCCTGAAGATCGACTGCTTCAAATCTCACTCATTGAATTCACGCTGCGTCATACCACGCTCGGAGACTTGCGGGCTGGCACGCGGGTGCACATCGAAAACGACATGATTGCGAAATATGTACGACGGCTGCTCAGTCCCTATACGGAGACGGTGGATGCCTGAAACTGAATTTGGAACCGTGGAGCAGGCGCTCCGCGACATTGCTGCCGGAAAAATGATAATCGTCGCCGACGATGATGATCGTGAGAATGAAGGTGATCTCATTTGTGCGGCGGAGCTCATTACGCCCGAAGTAATCAACTTCATGATCCGTCGCGCCGGCGGCCTGATCTGCCTCGCGCTCACAGGTGAGATGGCGGACCATCTCGACCTGACGCAAATGAGCGAGTTCAACACGGAAGAGCAGCGTACGGCATTCACTGTCAGTGTCGATGCGGGCCCACGTTTTGGAGTTACCACCGGAATCAGCGCGCAGGACCGTGCCACGACGATCCGCGTCGCAGTGGATCCGGCTACGAGTCGCTCTGATCTCCGCCGCCCGGGACACGTCTTCCCGTTGCGTTCGCGCGACGGCGGCGTGCTTCAGCGCGTTGGACACACGGAGGCAGCGGTCGACCTGGCGCGCCTTGCGGGCATGAGACCAGCGGGCGTGATTTGCGAAATCCTGAATGAAGACGGAACCGCAGCGCGACGCGTGCAACTCGAAGCCTTCGCGCGCCAGCATTCTCTCACCTTCATTACGGTTGCGCAACTCGTCGCTTACCGGCTGCGCACGGAACGGCTCGTGCATCGACTGGCCGAAGCGCGTCTACCAACCAGATTTGGCGAGTGGCGCATCATTGGTTATAAGAACGATGTCGACGATCACGAGCACGTGGCGCTTGTCCATGGTCACGTGACCGACGAATCGCGGGTGCTCGTGAGAATGCATTCCAAGTGCCTCACCGGTGATGTATTTCACTCGCTGCGATGCGATTGTGGCTGGCAGCTCGACACCGCCATGGCAATGATCAGCGCGGAGGGACGCGGCGTGATCGTGTATCTTGATCAGGAAGGACGCGGGATCGGTCTGCTGAACAAGCTCAAGGCCTATCAGCTGCAGGACGAGGGGAAGGATACCGTCGAGGCGAACGAGGCTCTCGGTTTTGGTCCTGATCTTCGCAACTACGGAATCGGCGCGCAGATCCTGCTCGATCTGGGATTGCGCTCCATGCGCGTGCTTACAAACAATCCTCGCAAACTCGTCGGACTTGAAGGATATGGATTGGAGGTCGAAGATCGCGTCCCGATCGTTCCTCCGTCCACGACCGAGAATGCTCATTACTTGAAAACGAAACAGGCCAAGCTGGGACACCTGCTAGCCTCCTGACAACATAGATGGCAGAGTTTAACGGAACACCGCGCGGTAGCGGGCGACGTGTAGTCGTCGTCGCCAGCCGCTTTAACGAAACAATCACGCGCGCGCTTGTTGACGGCGCGCTCGAAGCTCTCGTCGCGCACGACGTCGCGTTTGACGACATCGACATCGTTTGGGTACCGGGTGCGTGGGAACTCCCGCTTGCCGCGCGCCGCGCACTATCGAGCGGGCGTTACGACGCGCTTGTTGCGCTCGGCGCCGTCATACGTGGCGACACCCCTCACTTCGACTTCGTTGCTGGCGAGGCATCGCGCGGGCTTGCGCTTGTGTGCATCGACGCAGAGATCCCGGTTGGTTTCGGCTTGCTCACATGCGACAACATGGAACAGGCACTCGCTCGTGCGGGTGGAATCCATGGAAACAAGGGATGGGACGCGGCGGTCGCCGCACTTGAGACGACCGACGTACTGGATCAGATCGAGCCGCAAGATGAGGGTTGAGTCCCGCGCGCGGTCCCGCGCGCTGCAGGCGTTGTACGCATGGGATATGCGAGACGATACGCCGCTGGATAGAGTCGCACAGCAAGTGTGGGATGACCTGGCAGTCTCGAATGAGGAGCAGGCCTTTGCCGGACAGCTGGTTCAGATTCTGGTCGCGCGCGGCGATGAGATTGACAAGTCGCTTAGCGCCGTCACCACCAACTGGCGCTTGAGCCGTATAGGTGCGATCGAGCGTTCCGTGCTGAGGTTGGCTATCGCTGAACTGCTCCAGGGCACCACTCCATCGCGAGTCGTCATAAAAGAATCTGTACGTCTTGCGGAACGCTACGGAAGCGAGCAGAGCGCCCGCTTCGTGAACGGGGTGCTCGACGCGTACGCGCGCCAGCAGGGCATGCTCTAGCACTTGCGCATTCTCGTAGTAAACTGGCAGGACCGACAGAATCCGCACGCGGGCGGTGCGGAATTGCATCTCCATGAAGTCTTTGGGCGCATTGCTCAGCGCGGCCATGAAGTCGATCTCCTGTGCAGCGGATTCCAGGATGCTCCGCGAGATGTCGTGCTCGACGACATCAACGTCAGACGGGTCGGATCGCGTTTTTCGTTCCCGCTCCACGCCAGAAACGAGTACGAAAAGCTCGCAGCGGAACGCAAGTACGACATCGTTGTCGAGGATCTCAACAAGATTCCGTTGTACACCCCGCGCTGGAAGCCGCGCAGTTTGGTCGTTGTCACACACCACCTCTTCGGCGCAACGGCGTTCCGCGAGGAGTCCCTGCCAGTCGCGGCGGCGACGTGGCTCGCCGAGAGGCCACTGGGGCGTGGCTACCGTGGAGTCGAATTCGAAGCCGTAAGCGTGAGCACTCGCGACGACCTGGTGACTCGAGGTATTCCGGCAGATCGAATTCAGGTGATCTACAACGGGGTCGACGTGGAATCGCTGACGCCCGGCTCGAACGCACGTTCGACAACTCCACTTTTCTCATATTTGGGCCGCCTGAAGCGCTACAAGCGGGTTGACCTCGTAATCAGGGCATTCGCGTTACTTGATGCGCGCGAGGCTCGCCTGGAGATTGCAGGTAAGGGTGATGATCGTGATCGGCTCGAAGCTCTTGTGGGAAATCTCAACATCGAGGACCGCGTTCGATTCCTGGGGTACATCACGGAGCAGGAGAAGCGTGAGCTTCTTCGTAGGTCGTGGGCAACTGTATTGGCATCTCCCAAGGAGGGGTGGGGAATCAGTAACTTGGAGTCAGCTGCATGCGGCACGCCGGTAATAGCCGCGGATTCGCCCGGGATTCGGGAATCCGTGGTGGATGGTGAAACCGGATTTCTCGTTCATGGGTCGAACGTTGGAGAATACGCAGCTGCGATGCGAGGTTTGCTTGATTCGCCTGAGATGGTCACGACGTTAGGTGACAACGCGCGTCGATTCGCGGAGACATTCACATGGGAACGCGCAGCGGCGGAGACGTTGTCACATCTTCAACACGTAGCCAAAGGAGCGTAGCATGGACATCCAATTCCACGGACATCAGACGGAAATCACCGACAGTCTCCGCACACGAGCTACCGAGGGCGTACAGAAACTGATCGAACATCTGGGAAGACCCGTCGACGCCGACGTTTGGGTGGATGGCGAGGGCGTCAAGAAGACCGTGGAACTTGTCCTGCATGCGCCGCACTACGATAAGCTCGTCGCCAAGGGAAATGGCAAGTATCACGAGCCCGCGCTTACAGACGCAATCGCAAAGATGGATGCGCAGATTCGCCGCTTGAAGACTGCAAAGAAGAAGCAGGTTCACGAGGCAGAGCAGCGCGCGTGACGCGACATCCAACGGTCGGCGAGCTTGTTGAGCGGCTCGCCGAACCGCTTCAACTCGAAGATCTTGGCGGGGGAGTTGGACTGGACGGTGCGCTGCCGGGTCCGGACATTTCGAGCCCCGGCTTGGCGCTGTCGGGTTACATCGGGCGATTCGTTTCGGACAGATTGCAAGTGTTGGGAGAGACCGAGGTAAGCTATCTCAACTCTCTCGAGACAAATCGCCGACGCGAGATCATCGAACTATTCTTCTCGTATAATGTGCCTGCTGTCTTCATCACCAAGGGACAGCGGCCGCCGGAAGGATTGCTAGAGCAAGCCGCTGCAACCGATACGGCGCTCATTCGCACCGCGCTTTCAACTGCAGACTTTTATCGTGGTGTAAAACCGGCGCTCGAAGAGCTTTTCGCGCCAACTACCACTCTTCACGGATCGCTCGCCGACGTCTATGGCGTCGGCGTCTTTTTTACGGGCGCCAGTGGAATCGGCAAATCGGAGTGCGTTCTGGATCTCGTGGAACGTGGCCACCGTCTGGTTGCTGACGATCTTGTGATGGTCTCCCGCCGAGGTCACGACGTGCTCATTGGTCGAGCGCATGAAATGGCAGCGCACCACATGGAGATCCGTGGCGTCGGTCTGATCAGCATCCCATCGATCTTCGGGATCAGAGCGGTCCGGCAGCAGAAGCGAATCGAAGTAGTGGTTCATTTGGAATTCTGGGACCGGAACGCGCCAGTGGATCGTACGGGGCTCGATACATCAGTTGCCAGTATTCTCGGCGTTGAGATACCCAAAATCACAATCGCTCTGAATCCGGGGAAGAACATTACGGTCATAGCGGAAGTGATCGCCATGAACCATCTTCTGCAGTATTCCGGGATCAACCCGGCGGAACAGTTCAACGATAGGTTGATACAGCGAATGCAGAAGGCCTCGGCAATACGGCGTTACCTGCAGGAGGACGTCGAATAGATGGATCCTGACGTCGCGCCGCGCGCGATTGTCGCCGGGCACGGTGCATTCCCGGCGGGCCTCGTTTCCGCCGTCGAGCAGATAACTGGTCGCGGCAACGCGCTTGTTCCCTTCTCGAATGCGGGTCTTGGCCGCGAAGACATAGAGAGTGGGATTCGCGAGCTCATAGCGATGCACGCTGTCGAAGTGATTTTCACCGATCTCCCCGGTGGCAGTGCAACGCTCGCCGCCCGACGGGTCCAGCGTGACACGCCCGGCATCGTGGTGGTGACAGGTATCGGGCTCGCTTCGTTGATTGACTTCGTGTTTTGCGCGAGTGATATGAGCGCAGCGGAAGCCGCGGAACATGCGGCCGACAAGGGACGCGCGGCAATCGTTGCTGTGGTGGCCTGAATGCCTGTATCACTCTACAGGATTGACGACAGACTGATCCATGGTCAGGTCGTCGTCGGATGGGGACAACCATTGGATCTCGGCTTCATCGTGCTCGTCGATGACGTCGTCGCGGAATCAGAGTGGGAACAGGAGCTATACAGATTGGGAGTGCCTCCCAGCATGGAGGTTTACTTCGTGTCAACCGCAGATGCTGCTCGCGAAATCGCGCGGTACACTGCGGATCGCCGAACGGGGATGATTCTGACCGGAAGTGTGGAAACGATGCTGACGCTCGCGCGCACCGCTGTTCGCCCGGTTACCGCGGTCAACGTTGGCGGCATTCATCATCGTGAAGATCGGACGCAGAAGCTGCGCTACGTATTTCTCAACGAAGTGGAAGAGCAGGAACTCCGAGAGATGGCGAATCTTGGTGTCGTAGTCACGGCGCAGGACGTCCCGTCTGCGACTGCGCATTCGCTCGAAGCGCTGCTTCGCGGATGCTCAACTTGACGCTCGAGTCGCTTCTGTTCAGCATTCTTCTGGTCTCGTTGCTCGGCGCCGTCGCCGGCCTCGACATGGTGAGTTTTCCTCAGATGATGCTGTCTCGCCCGCTTGTCTCCGCAACACTCGGGGGTGCGTTCGTCGGTCGGCCAGGCGCCGGGTTGCTGATCGGCGCCGTGCTCGAACTGATAGCGCTCGAGACGCTTCCGTTTGGCGCCTCGCGTTACGCCGAGTGGGGCTCAGCAGGGGTCGTCGGCGGGGTCGTCATGGCCGGCCAACCAGTTGGTGCGGCTGGTGCGCTGCCCGTTGCGTTATTCGTCTCACTCGCGACGGCTGTGTTCAGTAGCAGGAGCATGGTCTGGGTTAGAAACTGGAATGCGCACGAGGCTCGCCGTCTGCGAGCAGAGCTCGATGCGGGGTCCCCGACTGCTGTGGATGCACTCCAATTGCGCGGACTTACCATGGACCTCGTGCGCGGGTACGGCGTCACGTTCATCGCGCTTCTCATCCTGTTTCCGTTGTCGCGCCGAATCGTTGCGATATGGGGTGTGGATGCGGTTCATTCTCGTGCGGTAGTCACAGCACTCGCTGCCACTGTGGCCGCTGGAGCGATCTGGACGCTTACTCATCGCGCGGCGCGCGCCGGTTGGCTCTTTGTCCTTGGACTCGGCGCGGGTACGGTACTCCTGCTACTCCAATGACCAACCCCCAACAGACACAACGCGCCCGCGACGCATCGGGAACGCCGGCACCCGTAAGCTCCTGGGCTGTCGCTCAGTCGTTCCTGCGACTATTCGCGGTACAGGGGTCGTGGAACTACGAAACGATGGTGGGCAACGGTATCGCCTTCTGTATGAAGCCCCTGTTACGAGGGCTGCGGGAGGATCGCTACCGCGCGGCGCTTGCTCGACAGGCGCGCTACTTCAACGCGCATCCGTATCTAGCCGGTATCGCGGTCGGGTCTCTGGCCCGTGGTGAGCTGGATGGCGAGGACCCGGTGAAAATCGAGCGATATCGCACAGCCCTCTGCGGACCACTCGGAAGCGTCGGGGACCAGCTGGTATGGGCGGGCTGGCTGCCGCTTTGTTCGCTTGTGGCGCTCACGGCCTTCGCGCTTGGCGCCGGACCGCTGGTTGTGCTGTGTATCTTTCTGGGCGCCTATAACGTTGGTCATATTGCGCTAAGAGCCTGGGGACTGAGAGTTGGCTTGCGAAGGGGAATGCGCGTAGCTCCGGCGCTCTCGAATCCGCTCTTCAGAGACGGACCCGCCGTGCTTGCCCGGATTTCCGCGGTGCTTGCCGGCTTGATTCTGCCGCTTGCACTGCAGCGGATCATCGGACCGGGCCGAGTGCTCGCCGGTGGTGTGGCAGTTGTCGCTGTCGTTGGTGCAGTAATCCTTGCACGGTTTGGTGCGCGCGCGACTGGCTGGCGCGCCGCACTCGCGCTGCTGTCCATTTTTGTCCTCTACTCGGTGGCTCGTTGATGGCCGAACGAACGGTTACGATCGTGAACAAGAATGGCGTCCATGCGCGACCGGCCGCCGAGATTGTGAAAACGGCGGGCAAATTCACCAGCAATGTGACGATTGTTCGCGACGATCTCGAAGTGAATGGCAAGAGTATAATGGGAGTGATGATGCTCGCCGCCGAGTGCGGCTCGGCGATCATTCTGCGCGCGACGGGCCCAGACGCCGACGAGGCTGTCGAGGCGCTTGCGCAGCTTGTCGCCGCAAAGTTCGGAGAGCGGTAGGTGAATCGCCCTATAGTCGGCCTGCCCGCTTCGCCCGGCATCGTCGTCGGTCCCGTTCACCTCCTTCGTTGGGAAGTTCCGCAGGTCCGTCAGCGCATCATACCCGACGATCAGGTGGGCGAAGAGATTGCTCGCTTCAATGATGTTGTCGCGCGTGCTCGTGCGCGACTGCTCCAGGTTCGTGATCGTGTAAGCGCGCACGCCGGCGAGGAGGAGGCTGCCATCTTCGATGTGCAGGTGGCGATGCTCGACGATGTCGAGTTGCTCGACAACGTACGCGAGCTCATCCATCAAAACCTCGGCGCGGAGAAAGCGTTCGACCTTGTGATGGCCGACTGGAGACAGAGCTTCGCTCGCCACACACATCAAATGCTTCGCGAACGAGTGGCGGATCTGACCGACGTACACATCCGCGTTCTATCGATGTTGCTGGGACTGGAGGATCACGATCCCGTGGATCTCCCGCGGGGATCGAATGCAATACTTGTCACGCACGATCTGACGCCAAGTCTCACCGTGCAACTCGATCGCGGCGCAATAGCGGCAATCGCCACCGACGCCGGTACGCGCACGTCGCATGTTGCAATCCTTGCCCGATCGCTCGGCTTGCCGGCCGTTGTCGGACTCCGCGATGCCACCGTACAGCTCCACGCAGGCGATCGTGTAATCCTGGATGGTTCGCTTGGCGTCATCATTCCGCATCCGACGGAAGCGCAGATCGCAGCGTATGCAGAGCGCGCGGTTCGGGACGCGTCCGACGACGCCGCGATGCGCGAAATCGCAACCGCGGAGCCTGTCACACTCGACGGCGTGCGGATGGTGTTGCGCGCGAATGTGGATCTGCCGGATGAAGCAGAAGCTGCCGCGAGCAGCGGGGCAGAAGGCGTCGGCCTGATGCGCACGGAGTTCCTGGCCGTGGGGCGTGCGACGATGCCTGATGAAGACGAGCAGTTCCGTGCCTACGAAAAGGTTGTCGCTGCATTCGCGGGAAAGCCGGTAGTGATCCGCACGTTCGATGTTGGAGGCGACAAGCTGCCGATTGGTGGTTACCCGACCGAGGCAAACCCATTTCTTGGATGGCGTGCGATTCGCATGTGCCTGGACGAGCCCGAACTGTTCAAGACACAACTGCGTGCGCTACTTCGCGCGGCAATGTATGGCGATGTCAGGATCATGCTGCCGCTGATCGTATCGCTCGACGAAGTTCGCGCAGCCCGCAAACTTTTGCTCGAATCTTCGGACGAGCTGACTGCGCGAGGCGTTGCACATCGTCGCGACGTACCGCTGGGTGTGATGATCGAGACTCCAGCGGCGGCAATCGCTGCGGACATTCTTGCACCCGAGGTCGCGTTTTTCAGCATCGGAACCAACGACCTGGTTCAGTACACACTGGCAGTGGATCGCGGCAACGTGAATCTGGCGTCCCGGTTCACGCCGTTGCATCCTGCCGTTCTCCGGCTCATTCGTCGCACCGTGCAAGCGGGCACCGCGGCGGGCCTGGACGTTGCGGTCTGCGGCGAAATGGCGTCCCAACCGTTGATGGCGTTCGCCCTGATAGGGCTGGGCGTCCGTCAGCTCAGCGTCGCCGCGCTGTCTGTGGCCCTCGTCAAACGCGTGATCCGGGGAATCAGCGTCGATGTCGCTCGGGCCGCGGCAGAGTCGGCCATGCTCGCCGGCACCGCCGAAGAAGTGGAGCAGGTGCTTCGGGCAGCGGTCAGGACCGCCTTCGGCGACGCCCCGTTTCTCCGGTATGGATTGCCCGTCAAGGGGGATGTGGATATGTTTGGAGGAGCCGGCGCTTAATCCGTTCATCCGGCTTGACGGAAATAGTAAGGTCGTTAGCGGCGCCGACCTGTTGTTCCCTCCCGTCTTGCCCCTATCTCTGAGCTTGTGTCCGAACGCCATCTCTTTACGTCCGAGTCCGTAACCGAAGGACATCCAGACAAGGTTGCCGACGCGATTTCCGATGCCATACTGGACGCCATCCTGGCTGACGATTCCAACGCCCGGGTCGCGTGTGAAACGTTGGTTACGACCGGCCTGGCCGTTGTCGCCGGTGAAATCACCACTAAGACTTACGTACCAGTCGCAGATATCGTCAGGCAGACCATCCGGAGGATCGGGTACACCGACGCCTCGTATGGATTTGACGCCGATACGTGCGCGGTCATGAGCACGATTGATCGTCAGTCACCGGACATCGCGCAGGGCGTGGACACCGGCGGAGCAGGCGATCAGGGAATGATGTTCGGTTATGCCACGGATGAGACCCCGGAGCTGATGCCGCTGCCGATTCAGCTTGCGCACCGCATCACCCAGAGTCTCGCGGACTACAGGCGCGCCGGCGGCAAGAAGTGGCTTCGTCCAGATGGAAAGGCTCAGGTGACGGTCCTGTACGAGGACAACATCCCGGTTGGTGTTGACACAATCGTCGTTTCCACCCAGCACAGCGATGACATTTCAACTCGGCGTTTGCGTCAGCTGATCACGTCTGAAGTGATCGAGCCGAATATCCCGAAGGAAATGCGTCGTCGCGGGATCAAGTACCACATCAACCCCACCGGACGGTTCGTTGTTGGCGGTCCACAGGGCGATGCCGGCCTGACGGGCAGGAAAATCATCGTTGACACATACGGCGGAATGGGCCGACATGGCGGCGGCGCTTTTTCGGGCAAGGACCCCTCGAAGGTCGACCGCTCCGCGTGCTATGCCGCGCGCTGGGTGGCGAAGAACATTGTCGCAGCGAAGTTTGCTCGACGCTGCGAGGTGCAGCTCGCGTACGCAATCGGTGTTGCCCGTCCAGTTTCCGTAATGGTCGACACCTTTGGCACCGGTACCGTTCCCGACTCTGCGATTACACGTGCTGTCAACGAGGTGTTCGACCTGACTCCGCGCGGAATCATCACCGCGCTGGATCTCCGCAAGCCGATTTACAGCGCCACGTCGTCGTATGGCCACTTCGGTCGTACTCCTGAAAAGATCGGCCGCGGTCGAAACGCTGCCACCTTGTTCACGTGGGAGCGGACGGATCGCGCCGCGGCGTTGAAGAGGGCCGTCTAGGCGCATCTGCGCCAATATGGATCGTCGTTCCCGTGGGGTAGGGCTCCAACTCCCACGGGAATGATGAATCCGCCCAGCGATACGCCCGGTCATCTGCCGAGCATTCTGCCGTGGATTATCTTCAAGGCATGGCGTTTCTCGAGGTCGAGGTGATGCGGCTCGGTCTGGATCGCGGATCGAATGCCTACGTCGTAATTCTTCGCGAGAAAA
>JBDTAZ010000103.1:0-10269 GCA_039924325.1 Gemmatimonadaceae bacterium | reverse complement strand
CTATCTCCGGGGGCGCCATATTTCAGTATCTACCGATACGCGCCTTCCGGTTCAGGCCGACGGCGAGCTAGTTGGGTTTACACCGATAATCGCTACGGTCGAGCCACTTGCGGCTCGTTTGCTGGTGCCACACTGTCAAATAAATCGTCAGTAATAGGTCCTCCCGCACTTACCCCAAGCCAGCCAGCGCTATTCCTGTGGTTCACCGCTATTCCCTCCAATTCCGGCGTGAGGAGCCTATAATCCTGCCGCTAGTCGGGACGTCGCGCGTCATGCGTGATCTCCTCCTGCAGGTAGAGGTCGTTGCACGGAATGACGGAGCACCTGCGATGATCCTCGGCGAGCCAGGGACGGGAAAGGGGTGGCTTGCCTCGCACATTCACGCGGCGTCAGCCAGAGCGGCCCACCCATTCGCCGAAGTGCACTGCGCCGCGGAGACCCAAGGAGCGGTCTCTAATGAGCTTTTCGGGACTACCACCGCGGAGGGAGACAGCGGCGGATTGGTCGTCACAGCGCGTGGTGGGACGATTTTCGTTGATGACGTGAACGCACTATCCAGGGAATCGCAGGACGTTCTTTTCGGCTTGCTGAACGTTTCCGCCCGGTTCCCGGAGTCGCCAGCAAACAGCGCCATCCCGCGCTTCGTAGTCGCGGCAAACAGGGACCTCGTGAGCGAGGTGAACGGAGGAAGGTTCCGGGAAGACCTATATTATCAGTTGAGCGCGGCACCCATCCACATACCTCCGTTGCGCGCGCGGTCGCGCGAGGATCTGGTGGAGCTGATAGCCGCAACATTCAACTCTCTCGCGATGTCAATAACCGATTCGCCGGTCGAAATTGGCGATGGCGTGATAGATAGTCTTATCGGATATCCGTGGCCCGGCAACATCCGCGAGCTTCGGAATGCGCTGGAGCGCGCCATTATCGGTGCGCGCGGAGAGAGTGTATTGCGGCGGGTCCACCTTCCGGAATGGCTGATCGACTTGGAAACCGAAGACGACCACACGCCGCGCACGCTTACGGATGTCGAGCGAGCGCACATACATCGCACACTGCGGGCTCACAATTCGAACCGCACGCACGCAGCTCGCGAGTTGGGAATCTCTCGTGCCACGCTCATCAAAAAGATCAAGGTCTACGGTTTGATGCAGCGCATGCCGAGCGACTCATGACGGAATTGCGAGAGCGTGACGCGATGCTGTGCCGCAGTTGCGGCCAGGAGGAACGTGCCTCGGAAGGCTATCCCTGCAAGGACTGCGGAACGTTCATCTGCATAATGTGTGTGTTCAAGGGCGTTGTGCGTTGCGAGAGATGTGAGGCCAACGCGTCGCACATTACGGTCCCGCAGGGTGTAACAACCAGCGCGGCAACTGCATCGGAGCAGTCACCAACTCTGGACTGGCCAGAGCATTGATCGACTCGCTGTCGAGCGGCGCGAATCGCGCACAATCGGCTCGCGCATCCGTCCGTGTATCCATAGCGCCATTGCTCGCGAGTGCAATGGCGTCCGCCGCTCAAGTGTCACAACTGCTCCGTGGTCATCAGGCAGACGTCGTAGACGCCGATGGAAAGTGGCTGCGGCTCCGTGGTGCTGATGGCTACGAAGGCTGGTGTCACCGCGGATATCTTGACGTCGAGCACGCGATCGCACTTCCGCCGCTCGCGTCCGCGTGGGGCGCCGAGCGCCGAATGTCGATCGGCTGCACTGTACGCTCCGCGATACTCGGATCGGTGGATTTGCCGGTCGGCGCGCTGCTCGACGCCGACGAGGAGGTGACACGCGGCATTGCGATGAACCACCGCGCGAGGCTCAGGTACTTTGAAGCAGATTCGCAGTCGCTCGTTCTACGCGCGCGGGAGATGTTCAGAGGAACGCCCTATCAGTGGGGCGGTGTCACTCCATGGGGAGCCGACTGCTCGGGCTTCGTCCAGACTATATTCGCCCTTCACGGAACTCAGCTCCCGCGCGACGCGTGGATGCAGGGCGAACGCGGCCGGGAGGTCTCCAATGAGATCATCGACTTCGAACCTGCTGACCTGCTCTTTTTTTCGGACAGTGACGACGGTCGCCCAACGCACGTCGCGATTTCGCTAGGCGAGAGCCGGTGCGTTCACCTGTCGCTCGCCAACGGTGGTTTCGGAGTCAATGCACTGGATGCTGATGATCCGCTAGCGCGACACCTGCGCGAAAGCTTCAGGTTCGCCAGACGGGTACTCTAAAACCGCGCTGAAGCCCAGGCATTTACAACGTTCACTCGGTGGCGGCGTGAAAACCTACCGACGTGACGCCATTGAGTGCCGTAACACGCCCTGAAAGTCTGCTGCTGACGCCATCCGCACTCAGCAAAATCGTACGTTCTCGGCCGGGGGCAATATTGAAGTAGTTGTCGCTCAATCTCCAGCCAATCGCCTCGATCGCGACGGCGAGCGCAAGCTCATCCGAGGCAATAGTCAGCGAATAAGCGGTCTCACTGATCCGCGTAACGTTTGCCTGGATGTGTGCGGGTGCGCGCGACGCACCGATGCCAGTCGGGAAGTGAAACGACTCCCCCAACAGCTTGCCGCTGTCCGGATCAATAAGCGAGACAACTACCGCATCATGATTCGGTTTGCCAAACATGTACGCGTAGCTGACGTCGGTGAATGTTCCCAGCAGAGCATCCGCAGTCAGAGCGACCGATGCGTGGGCGCCAATCGTTAGCGTAGTTGTTGTCTCGCCGACCAGCGTCGCACCTTTCAGCAGCGACAGGCGAAGTTCCGGGTTGATGGGTACACCCGTGTCGTTGATGGCGGTAATACCGATCCCGTTCAGCCCCTCGTCGGTCATGAGAACCGCAATCGGGCTGAACACCCGCGCAAGATAATAGTACGCTGCCTTGGGATTGCCTTCACTGTCGAGAACACCCCAACCCGCACCCGGTCGCAGATCGTTGTAGAACCACAACAACGCGCCGCTGCATGGCGATCCCGATCGGCGCCACTCCGAGACTGTCCGCACCATGAGCTCACCGCCAGCGACGCGACCAAGTGCCAAATAGCGTTCCGGGTCACCGTAACGAACTACCGCTGGATCCACGGAGAAAAACTTTCCGACGTAATGATCGCGCACGTCCTCGAAGTCCCACGCGGCGCCGTTATCCCTTGGGACTCCGCGTTTCCAGTCCGGATGATGTCCCGCACCGGCGCTGCCGCACTCCATGCGGTCAATGAATTCAGGCTCCGGAGGATTGGCCAGTGCCATGCACTCCGAAGCGAACTGCACGTTGCTCGCGCGCACGTCCAACTGCGAGCGCAAGTACGGCCCAAATCCAAAGTAGTGCCCGTCACCCGCATTAACATGGAATGGCAGCTCGCCACCGCTGGGCGACGAAGCCCAGTAGGGAATACCCGATGCGTGACTGGCGACGATCTCCGGGAAGACGGACGCAAATAGCGAGTTGCGCCACTCCGTCTGCGGCAACCCAAGCATCGCGGCCTGCTGCTCCACTTCACTGTTGCCGCAAACCAGCGCAAGTGATGGGCGTGCCGCGATACGATCCATTAACTGCTTGACTTCGGTGCGAACGTTCTCGATGAAAGCCGCGTCAGTGTGCGGATAGTCCATGTTCGCGAACATGAGATCCTGCCACACAACGATCCCCAGCTCGTCACAAAGGTCGTAGAAATCATCGTGTTCGTACACCATCGTTCCGCCGACGCGGAGCATGTTCATGCCTGCATCGCGTGCAAGCGTCAGGATGCGACGATATTGTTCTCGCGAACTCTGCAAGCTAAAAGGATCCGGCGGGCACCAGCATGCACCTCTCCAGAACACATCGGTTCCGTTGATCTCCAGCTGGAACCTGCCTTCCGTAGAGTCCAAGCGCACGTCACGGAATCCCACACGTCCAAGCGCGAGACTGGAAGCTTGGTCACCCGATCCGAGCTTCAATGCCACGTCGTAAAGCGGCTGCTGGCCGTGAGTGTGCGGCCACCAGATGCTCGCGTGCGGAACTCGAATCGAAGCAGTCACCTGCCAGTCGGCATCCACCCGTTCTATACTCGCCTGCCGATTCTCCGATCCTACCGAGATCGTGGCGGACTCGAAGTTCACGCCGAGTGCGCCACGAAGCCGGGCGGTCACGGATACGACTCCGTCCGTCCCCTCGATAGTAGCGTCCATTCGCCGCGACACGAGATGCGGCGCGTCATGCGGCGCGTCATGCGAAATAAGCGTGATGGCTTTCCACGGCCCGACCGGCTGCGCAAAGGAAGACCAACCTGGGATTCGTCCGAGTAACGTGGTACGAATCCAGCGCAGGTTCTGGTGCGAGGCGACTCTCGTCCGCCAGCGCGGGCGTGGACGGCGTTCTGTGAGCGCGCGGTTCAACGATCTGAACCGGATGACCAGTTCGTTCTCAGCGCGCAACGCGGTGCCAGTGTCGATGGTATGAGCGACGAACATGTTGTCGCTCGACAGTAGATGAACGCCGTTAAGCCAGACGTCTGCCAGCGAAGCAAGGCCCTGAAATTCGAGTGATGCTGCGACAGCGGGCCGCGCACACTGGAAGTTGCAGCGGTACCACCAGTCGTCGTCGTCGAGGTTGGCGGGAGAGCGCCAGTCCCACATTCCCGCGTCGCGCAGCGCCGAGGCTACCGTGCCGGGCGCAGAAGCATCGATCCATCCCTCTCGCAGACTGGCCAGGTCCGATGCTGCTGCGAGAGCGCCCGGTGGCGTTCTGGCCATCTGCCACTTCTCAAGCGCGACGCGATTCGCGCCGGCGCCTTTTTCAGCTTCAGCACCAGGGGCAATTGCCCCTGTGCGATCACGCGCCATACCGCCCTTTAAGGCTCGTTATCGCGCGCTCCCAACCAGACTCCATCTGATCGAGTGACGCTGCGACGTCGACGGTGCGTCCGGTCGCCATCATCCGGGCAAGCTTGAACTGCATCGCTTTCGCGGCAGATGAACATGCTTCAAAGTCGGCGCCCGATGAGTTGGCGTGGCCTTCAATCTGCGCCAGCCAGTTGAGAAACGTAGAAGCAAGTTCCGCGCACGCACCAAATTGCCGCAAGGTCGCGAATGCGTACTTGTAGAACATCGTCATGTCCGATCCGGCGAGCCATTTGATGTCCACGTCGTAGCGCGCACGATATCGGGTCACGGGATTCAACTTCGGCACGCGCGCCAGGTAATGCACGAGTTGGTCGCGCGCTATCGCTGCCAACTCGGCCGGGCTGAGACGCGTAATCCTGTCGAGCTTTGCAAACTCGGTGTATGGCGCAAGCCCCTCCGCATTCGCATTGAAGGTTGCATCGAAATCGGTACCGCCTAGCTCAAAGCGTCCGGCACTATGGAAGTAGCCCATCGTGCCGGCCTCGAGATCGATCGCCTGGACACCCACCGTCGTCTTGGTGTGCTCAAGCTGGTAGGAGACACCGACTGTATCCGGGAGGTAGAACGCGTCAACCTCCACCAGAGGTACTCGGCCCTGACTGACCTGCTCAGCCATGTGCATCTTGAGCGGTCGCCAGATCGCGAGCTCCTGCACGTCGATGCCGTACAATGCGTGTATGTCGGCAAGCGATGGCTTGAAGAACGTCCACTGATCGCCCTCGAAGTCCATGGCGACCGTGAATGCCATTACTGCGACGGGATTGAGCTTCAGTGCGTGAAGCAGCTCGATCCAGAGATCGACATAACAGTTGGTCTCTGGCCAGATCCGATCGAGACTGTGCAATTCGTGGGATGTGTACGACGCTGCGTTCACACCGAAGGCCTCGTACTTCACAGACCGAGGGTAGAACGCACCGCGGTTGGCCAGCTTTTGGTTTCGAACCCATGCGCCTTGAACAGGCCGAGGGTGATCCGCTCCAAGCCAAAACCCACGCATGCCGTATGCGCTGCGCTGCCGTCCTCGTTGGTAATTCCGAACGCGACGCCGAAGTGATCCTGATGGTAGTTGCAGGAAACCGCGGCGGTGAGCGCTTCTCGGCTGGCAACCGGGACCACGAGTTCGAATTTGAGCGCCTGCTCGACCTGGCTCGCTGCCAGCATTGCCCCGCCGCGTCCAAAAAATGGGTCGTTGGCTACGACCGCCTGAACCTCCAGGCCGACTGCGCGCAACATCATCTGTCCGCGTTCGAGCCAGAGATCCCTGAACTGACTGACGCTTTCGGGCGTGCCGATGCGGACATATTCGCGCTGCCTGAACATCTGCATTCTGGCAGGGTCGTCCGACGGCTCATACCTGAAACAGTAGGATTGAACGTCGAACAGCCGCCCCTTGCTGGTCAGCTTTCCTGCGACCATTGGATACAGCGGGTAACAAGCCGCAGGCGTCAGTACGAGGTCTGTGTGATGGAAATGCTTGGTCCAATCTGAACCGGCCTCGAGCATGTTGAGCATGTCTCCATGGTCGCGCTCGTTGCCACGAAACCCATGGACCGTGCCGATCAGGTGTGGAAACGATTTGAGATAGTCGCTCTTCTCAAAGTCGGCGCGATTGAGGACAGGAGGAAATCTGAAGACCTCTGCCCCCTGATCGAGCCCAGATTCCGTAACGAAGCGATCGAAACCACCGAGCACTCGTTCGAAGATCCCGGATCTGCCATACACGCCGGGAACTCCAGTCTCGGTGATGAGACCAGCGCCGAGCAACTCGTCCAGATATTGGCGCCGAACGGCGTCGATGTCAGTGGCGGTGTCGCTGGCGATATCAGTCATCCTTGGAAACCAACAGCATGGCGGCGTTTGCCCCGTAGATACGGTCATTGTTGATCATGAGCGCGGCTCCGTATGCATCCCTTAGCAGTCGGCCGAGCGAGAACTTTGAATCCTCGCGGTAACCGGACATGCCGCAGATCAACATGGAGTGACCGACGATATCGACGACCGCGGTCGAGCAGTTGAGCTTGAGGTTGTTCATACGGATGGCAAAATTCATTGCCGACAGCGCATCCGAGTCGCCCATGATACTTTCGTAATCCCGAACCGAGTCGTTTACAACGGCGCGCATTCCCTGAAGCTTGCTCACGACTTCGGCGAGTCTGACGCTGGCAGCCGGAGTCTTTCCAGGGCTCTTGCGTGCTTCAGCGCGGATGTAGGCGCGAGCGCGTCCTACCGCGGCTGTTGCAATACCAACCCAAAGCGAAGCCCATAGTATGTGCGAGACTGGAAGCATCGTCTGGCTCGATATCTCAGCGTACGAACCGGGGAGGATGTGGTCTTCCGGTGCGATGGCGCTGAGTACGAAGCCAGGGCTGCACGTTCCGCGGAAACCGAGCGTGTCCCAGCCACTCGTACGAGTGAGGGTGAACTCTTCTCGTTTGAGTAGACAGAGTACCTGATCGCTTGGTGGCGCGTCGGGTGAGCTGCGGGCTGTCGCTAGAATCGCGTCTGCGTGTTCACCGTAAGAAATTACGGGAGCCTGTTTGCGGATCGCGAAGGAGCCGTTGTCGCGTTCGACCGCGCAGACGGATGAGCGAACGTCGCCGCCGACACCAATTTCCGATGTTGCGGAGGCAATGAGCGCCTGAGTATCCGCCAGCTCCGCCAGATAGGCGGCGAAGAACTGGGAGTTGCGCGCGTGGCGTACGAGGCATGCGATCTGGATCTGGTGCATCGCGAACACCATCCCGGTCGCCGAGCAATACTGGCCGAGCGTCGTGCAGATAGCTGACAGGTCAGCTATGGAGCAGCCGCCACCGCCGTATTCGGGTGGGATGAATATTCCGAGCATGCGCTCGGTCCGTAACGCATCGAACGCCTCGGAGGGGAACCGGGCGTCCTTGTCGACTGCGTCGGCGTGAGGAGCTGCGATCTCCAAGCCGATTTGTTGAGCTTTTTCGAGTGCCGTGAAGGAACGACTCATTACAGTGATTGGCATCGCCGGCCTCAGGAAGCGCTGGCCGTCTGGCCGCTGGTGAGTTCTTCGATCGATTCACGAATATTCGCGATTGTCTCGAATGTGCGTCGACGAAGCATACGTTCCGGAAACTCGACTTGAAACGCATCTTCAAGTCCCAACATCAAGTTCACGGTTGCGTGCGATGTGAGGCCGAAGGCATACAAGTCAGCGTCCTCGGCTATGGCGGATACGTCCCGGTTGAGTCGTGCATACTGGCGGAGTGTATCTCGAATTTTTTCTACCATGATCGAATGCTGGGCTAACAGATGAACAGGTTAGGATACCGGAATTTACCGGGCCGCTGAAGTCTGGGCGCGAGCCGCGCAGCGATGCCGTCAATCTCGCTTACGCGCGTTACGCTGTAAGCGAGATTGGCAGCTTCATACTACACGGCGGCGCTCCTCTGCGTTCGAGTATCGGCACGGTACCGGACGAAAGTACTTGTAAACATCAGACTAGGCGAGTCGCAAATTGGCCGGAGGGGCTGGGCGACGGATCAGCTGGCGCGAGTCTGCGGCTTCACGAGACCATCGTCGGCCCGCTGCCGTAGGGCAGGGAGGCGGTCGGGCCATTCACAAATACATTTGTGTGCGCCACCGGCTCTCCATCAAGCTCCACTCGCATTGTGTACTGCCCGGAGGTGTCCAGGGGCAGGTCCACAACGGCTATGATCGGAAGGTCCATCTCAAGCGCGGCCGTCGGCCCTGCTTCGACAGCGAGTTCGCCGCTCGATGCCCACAGTTCGGTATCGCGCGGGTTCAGCCAGTGGAAAGTGAGCCTGTGCGTTCCCGTGTCGGCGGAGCCTCCTTTTACGCGCACGACGAAATGCGCACGCGGATGCATCGATGGGAATCCGCCGACGTGCAACGCGTCAAAGATTCCGAGAACATTCAGCTTGCCTTCCTGCGACAGGTTGGCCGCATCTGCGAATACTGCGAAGGATATGTGCACGCCTGAAAGATACTAGATTTGGTGATGCCGGACCGATCTAAGTCGTTTGGTACCACTGACGTACTGCTCCTCCTCATGGCGACTATCTGGGGAGTGAATTACAGCGTGGTCAAATACGCCGGTCACGCATTCGGGGAACTGACTTTCACGTGGATGCGCGTTCTTTTCGCGACGATCGTGCTTTGCATCGCGGTGCTTTTGCAACGCAAGGCCTTTCCCCGCCGCGCAGACGTGTTGCGCTTGCTCGGGCTTGGGGTGATCGGCAACGGGCTGTATCAACTACTGTTTGTATTCGGCGTCGCAAGAACGCGTGTCGGGAGTGCCGCCCTGATCCTTGCGGCGGCTCCAGCGTTCATAGCCCTGCTTGGAGTCGTCAGAGGGACTGATCATGTAAGCCGACGCGGATGGGCCGGGATACTTCTCTCCATAACCGGCGTTGGTGTCGTGATGCTCGGCAGCACAGCGGCTGGTGCCGTGCAAGCCGGCTCCATGCTCGGTGTGTTGCTCGTCTTCATTGGTGTGCTGTGCTGGAGTTCCTATACAGTCGGGCTGCAATCGCTCACCCATCGAGTGGATGCAGTTCAGCTGAGCGCGCTCACAATGCTGGGCGGAATGATACCTCTCTCGTTTGCGAGTTCACACGCGATATCGAGCATTCTGTCGGCGCACGTCACGCGGCTCGCGTGGTGGTGTGTGTTTTATAGCAGCGTTATCTCGATGGGGGTCGCGTACCTGTTCTGGTATCGTGGAATTCGGGTGTTGGGGCCGACAAGGGCGTCTGTGTATGGGAACCTGCAGCCCATTGTAGCGATCCTTGCTGGCTGGGTTGCGCTGGGAGAAGTACCAACGAGTTGGCAGTTGGTTGGGACTGTCGCGATCATTGGTGGTATTTTTCTCACGCGCAGGTAGTCTGCATTTCTCAAGCTCACGACATGCAACATCTTGTCTTGTTCGATATTGACGGCACAATTCTGCATTCCGGCGGGGCCGGCCGCGATGCGATGGAGCACGCCCTGGCAACGATATTCGGAACCGCGGGCGATCCCGCCATGCGGTATGATGGCAAGACGGACAAGCAGATCGTGCGGGAATCGATGCGCGCGGCCGGTTTCAGCGATGCGGATGTCGACGCCCGCATGGACGATGCGATAGCGCTGTATGTCGAGTCGCTGCCAGCGAGATTGAGCGCGCCTGACAGGCGCGTCGGTGTGTATCCCGGCGTCGTGGAGCTTGTCGACGCCGTTCGGAACAGACGCGACTTCGCCATGGGGCTGCTCACCGGAAACGTCGCGGCCGGTGCGCGATTGAAATTGGCCGCGGTGGGGCTCGACTTCGAGCAGTTTCGCGTGAATGCATTCGGGTCAGATCACGAAGTCCGCGGGGAACTGCCCGCAATTGCGCACGGGCGCATGCTGGCGATGTTTGGCGT
>JBDTAZ010000102.1:0-3160 GCA_039924325.1 Gemmatimonadaceae bacterium | reverse complement strand
TGGCGGCAGCGGATCGTCGAAGTCATCCGACATCCATAGCTGCCCCTTTAGCCGCCCAGGCCGCCGGATCGGCTTCGTTTCCTGGGCCAGGGGAACGAGGCGTGCCATCGGCTCGCCCGCCTTGGCAATAATTATCTCTGTCCCTGCGGCTGCTTCCTTCACGAGTTGCGAGAGATGGCTCTTCGCTTCGTACAGATTTACCTGTTTCGACCGGCTGGGTGGCATAGGCCCTCCTGCTTTCAGTTTAGGGCGCCGGGCTCAGTTGGTCAAGTGGATCTGACCAACCCTGACCAATAGGGCAGAAAGGGAAATGCCAACTCGCTCCGGCTGTATCAGTGGGCGGTACGCGACTCCTTCGCGGCGTTGAACGCGTTCGATCCACCGCGCGGAATCGATAGTGTCTGCCATGAGTCGCCAGCAAAGTGTTTCGCGAGAAACACTATCTGGCCGCCGTGACTCGCCGCGTGAGTTAGCTGGCGGATGATCGCCTTTACTACCGTGTGCGGCTCGCCCCGAATCCGTATTGTCTTCATCAAGTCGTCTGGGCCAAGCGAGTTCAAAGCCTCAAACGCGAGACGCCAACCGTCCTCCCATCTCGACATCAACTCCGCGCGCGTAGCTGATTCACTGATTTCGAATTCGGCGTCACGATTGCGATCGGCCTTTTCACCGTCACTATTGAGAAAGTCCGTCCACCGTGATCTAAGATTCCCGGCAACATGCTTCACGATCACAGCGATGCTGTTGGACTCCGCGTCGAGCGCGGCGAAGAACTGTTCGTCATTCACCTGAGCAATCGCTCTATCAACACTCGTCTTTATCTCCTGAAAATTGGCTGTCGCCACAGTCAGGAATTGTGTTTCGACACTCATTTTACTTCTCACATGCGATTGGGTTCAGCCCTGCACGGCGCGACTGCTGCTATAGCGCTTGGCCACAGAACTTGCACGTCACGGAATTCGGTTCGATCAACTCCGCACAGTGCGGACACATCTTCATGTCTCCGGCCTTCAACGCGTGCTCCTCAAGCGCGGCGCGGTTCGGCCCGGCAATAAGAGCGAGACCGAATCCGAACGGGCCAAGCACGGTGCCGAGTGCGAACCAGCCACAACCGCTGCGACCCTTGCTGGTTGCGATAACCGAACTGACAAGGCCGCAGACAAGCCAGATACCGACTAGCATCTGTTAGCCGAGATAGGAAGCCGCGTACGGGATGAGGCGATGCTGGACATCAACCGATCGGCGCAACCTGGTACTGCTCAAGCTTGCCGTTAGGCATTTCATACGTCCACGCACGTAGTGCGTAGCCGCGGAACGTCACGCGATAACTCCGCTCAACCATTCCGCCGCGATCCGATTGTGAAATCTGCACGAAGCCCACTGGTGCGCCCAGCGAATCGAGACTCGATGCAAAATCCTTTAGCGCAGCGTCGCTGAAGTATGCGTTCGCATCCACAGTGAACAACGACCTGTCGATTGTTCCCGCTTGCAGTCCGATAAATATTCTCCGCGCCAGCTCCGTATGGCTTTTGGCCGACGCTCCCTGCGTTGCGAACAGGGTACGAATGATCTCGCCGCCAATGACGTCAGGAGCGGGCGCCGCATCCTGATTGGTGAGAACTACCACCGCCACACTGTCGTCGGGAAATACATAGTTGGCCGCCGTGAATCCGGCGACCTCTCCAGTGTGCGAGACCACCCGATGCCCGTTCATGAGACCGACATCCACTCCAAGGCCGTAGCCGGTGCTGACACCGTCTCGCAACAACATCGTCGTCTCGAGTGCGTTGTACGACACTCGCGCCATCAACGACTCCCGAATCATGGAGATGTCCCACTTTGCGAGATCACTCGCTGTCATCGCGAGTTCGCCCGCACCGTGAATCCATCCCTTGCCCGTGGGCGTCGCTGGAACAAGCGGCCCCAGTGCGTAGCGCATGTAGCCTACGGGTTGAATCGACGACGGTCCGAGTACGTCGTAATCGATTGCACTCTTCATCCCCAGAGGATCAAGGATTCGCTTTTGAACGAATGTGAAGAAGGGTTCGCCGCTCACCTTTGCAACTATCAACGATGCGATTACATAGTTGGTGTTGCTGTATTCCCATTTTGTACCTGGTGCAAAATCCAGCGGCTGCTTCGCCCAATGATCCAGTATTTCCTGGGGCGTGATCGGCTTCTGCATGAACAGTGGCACATAGTCCTGCGGCCAGTAGTCCTGATAGCCGGAGGTGTGCGACAGCAACTCGCGAATCGTGATTTCCTTGCTTCGCGTAAGCTCGGGAAAGAAGCGCGACACCGGATCGTTCAGCGACAGCTTCCCTTCTTGCTGCAGCATCAATACACTCGCCGCCGCGAACTGCTTGCTTATCGAACCGATACCGTACGCCATATCCGACTTCGCCGCAACAGCTGGGTTTAGTTTCGCGGAACCGTAAGCATTGGCGTAAACCAACCGCCCATGCCGAACGACTGCAACAGTCGCGCTCGGCGCTCCTGTGCTCGTCAGAGCGGCGTTGGCAAGAGAATCGATCCGCGCACCAAGTGTGGCGTCCGGTAACTCCGACTGTGCGGCTGCGTTGTGTGGTGCGCTTGCGAGACCGGCCACAAACGTGAGTGCAATCAAACCGAGGCGGATCTGCATTTTATCGTTGGTGTGCGAACCGATGAATCCTGCGATTGCCAGAAGCATGCAAAAGATCAACGCCAAGCGCCAGATAGGCCGTCCGCCGGATCATTTCGCCTGAAGTGTGACAACCGCAACTCAGCAGCGATCTCCCTCTAGCTCACCACTCGTTTTCGGGCGTAAATACTTCCACGGAGAGTGTAAACGTCCGCGATTCCGACGCCAGGAGCGCACCAACGCCAACGACCTGCCTCGAAACTTCTTCGCCACGCTCGTTCCGGATCGACATCACCATGGAGTACTCCCACGCCTGACCGGCGGCCGGTGGTCGCACCGTCCCTTCGACATTCAACGCCTTGAAACTAGGGTACATGCTCTCGGCCGACGACTGCCCCGACCGCAAGTGGTGCTTGCAGGCGGGACAGACGTTGGCACTTTCGAGAATCGTTGCCCTGCAGTGAGGACAGTTCCGCGTCTTGCCGACCGTCCTTTGATTGACCATGCTCATGTGACGCTCATTTTGTCGGTCACCCC
>JBDTAZ010000101.1:0-6306 GCA_039924325.1 Gemmatimonadaceae bacterium | reverse complement strand
CGCGTGCAACGAACGCGTCGGCGTGATTGCAATGGTCGCCGACGGAGTTGGCGGCCAGATGGCGGGTGAAGAGGCGAGCCGAGTTGCGCTTGAAGAGGTAACACAGTACGTAACGCAGAGTACGCTTTGCTACTACAAGTCCGATGCACAGTCAGACGATTTTATCAATCTCCTGCAAGAGGCAGCGATGCGAAGTCACGCTCGCGTGGTTGAGCGTTCAAAGGAAGACAGCGATTTTCGCGGCATGGCGACGACGCTCACATTGTGGATCGGTGTCTGGCCATGGATCTACCTGCTTCAGGTTGGGGACTCGCGTTACTATCTCTATCGGCACGGTGTGCTCACGCAGGTCACGCGTGACCAGACCATGGCGCAGGAATTCATCGATCAGGGTGTCATGACGCGTCCCGCCGCGATGGCCTCTCCCTGGGCGAACATCCTGTCGAGCTCGCTCGGTGGTGAGCAGACTGCGCCGGTGGTCACTCGGCTTCAATCGGCATGGGAGAACACGCATCTGATTTGCAGCGACGGGCTGACGAAGCATGTGTCCGACGCGCGAATCGCAGAGCGCCTGGCCGGAATGACTTCAGCGCGAGATGCATGTGAGAAATTGCTGCAGGATGCACTGAATGGCGGCGGAACCGACAACATAACGATCATCGTCGGTCGTGCGATTCCGCAGATCGGTTCTCCGACTTAGGCGATCGCTGGCGCAACCCGGTCGACGACTGAGCTGAGTCGTCGGCCGGGTTTTTTGTCAGCTCCGGACGACGAGCACTACTTTGCTCCGGGCTTTAGCCCGCGATCTTCCAGCATCGGTTCGACGCTCGGATCCTTGCCACGGAAATTCCGGTACATCGTTGCAAGATCCTCGGTATTGCCGCGTGAGAGGACCATGGAGCGGAATCGATCTCCGTTGGCGCGTGTCAGTCCGCCGTTTTCCTTGAACCACTCAAACGCGTCGTCGTCCAGCATTTCTGTCCAGAGGTATGCGTAGTAACCAGACGCGTATCCGTTCGCCCAGATGTGCATGAAATAACTGGACCGATAACGAGGCGGCACGGTCGCGAGGTCGACGTGATTGTCCTTCAGGGACTTTGCTTCGAATGTGTCGACGTTTTCGAGCGGTGCAGTCGCCGGAAGGGTGTGCCACGACATGTCGAGCAGCGACGCGGATATCGCCTCGGTGAGAGCATATCCCTGATTGAACGTGGCTGCTTTCCTGATCTTGTCCACCAGCGCCTGTGGCATGGGCTCACCTGTCTTGTAGTTTTTGGCGTAGTGAGCGAAAATCTTGGGGTCCATTGCCCAATGCTGGTTGAACTGCGACGGGAATTCCACAAAATCGCGCGCGACGTTTGTGCCCGATAGTCCGGCATACTCCTGATCACCGAACATCCCGTGCAATGCGTGCCCGAACTCGTGGAACATCGTTGTTACATCGTCAAAGCTCAGGAGGGCAGGCTCGCCTGCGGGCGGCTTGGTGAAGTTCGCAACGTTGTAGATGACCGGCTTCTGTCCGAGCAGGCGCGATTGCTGAACGAAGTTATCCATCCAAGCGCCGCCATTCTTGTTGTCGCGCTTGAAGTAATCGCAATAGAACAGCGCAAGTGATTTTCCGTCCGCGTCGAATACTTCGAAGACGCGTACATCTGGCTGATAAACCGGAATGTCCTTTCGTTCCTTGAAGGTCAGGCCGTACAACTGGTTCGCCGCATAGAATACGCCATTCTGGAGAACGTCATTCAACTCGAAGTACGGTTTGATCTGGCTTTCGTCGAGGTCGAACTGCGCCTTGCGAACCTGATCCGCGTAGTGATCCCAATCCCACGGTTCGAGCTGGAACGATTCGCCGTCCTTCCGGATCATCGCCTGGATTGCGGCGCCCTCCGCTCTGGCCTTGGCCGTGGCGGCGGGAACGAGGTCGCGGACGAATTTAAGAACTGTCGCCGGCTTCTTCGCCATCTGGTTTTCCAGAACCCACGCGGAATAACTGGGGAAGCCAAGCAGCTGTGCCTTCTGTGCGCGGAGATGCGCCAGTTTCGATATCGTCTCGCGCGTGTCGTTGGAGTCGCCTTTCTCGGCGCGCGTCCAAGATGCATTGAATAGCTGCTGCCGAGTGCTGCGATCATTCAGTGTGAGGAGCGACGGTTGCTGGGTGGTGTTCTGGAGTTGGATCAGCCATTTTCCCGTGAGACCACGAGCGGTTGCGGCCGTGGCGCTCGACTGCATCGAGCTTGCACTGAAGCCCGCCAGTTTGGTGGAGTCATCTACCACAAGCGCCGCGGCCTTGGTCGCACCAAGGAGCCGATTGATAAACGCGGCACTCAGGCTGGACTCCTCCTTGTTGAGCTCCTGGAGCTTGGCCTTGTCTGCGTCAGACAGCCGTGCGCCTGCGTGAACGAACCGTTGGTAATCCCACTCCACGAGTCGTTTGGATTCCGGATCGAGCTTGAGTGTGTCACGACCATTGTAGATCGCAACGATGCGACCGAACAAGGCTGAGTCCAGGAAGATGGCGTCGTTCTGCGCGGCAAACTTCGGAGCTTCAAGTTCGGACAGTTTCTGGAGAGTGTCGTTCGTGTTGGCGCCAGTGACACCATTGAACACCGCGGACACCCGGTTCAGCAATGCTCCCGACTTCTCCAAAGCCACGAACGTGTTCTCGAAAGTGGCAGCCGCAGGGTTATCGGCGATGGCCCGAACCTCGGCGAGTTGCGCTTTCATTCCCGAGTCGATCGCTGGCTGATAGTCGCCGTTCTGGATCTTGTCGAATGGGGGAGCTTCGAACGGGAGCGAGCTCTTGGTAAAAAACGGGTTGTCGCGCTGCGCGGCAGGAGTCGCTGCCTTCGGCGAGCAGCCTCCGATCATGCCGGCCATGAAACACGCGGAAATTAGGAGTAGAGGGCGCGAGCGATGCATTGGCTATTCGACCGTGGCGATGGGTGTGCGAGGAGTATGCAGCCACCCGGAACGGATCGCAAGCGAAGGCGCAACTCATAGCGCGTCCGTGGGTCGAGCTGGACCACGCTGAGCTTTGGGGAATGCTGGCTTAGGAAGTTCGAGTACTCGTGCGCGCAGCGGTTTGGCGGCGCATTATCTGCAGCAATATTGCGTATGCGTCATCTGTCGGGGCGCGCAGGGCAGTTCAATGGAGGGGAAGGAAATGTTCGATCTATATCCACGCAGCGGTCACCGGACACCTCAGCAGATTGCTGAGGATGGGGGTGGGTCGTTCGAACCGAGGAAAGCGGCGCGCACGCCAGCGGCCGCGGGCGATCAAAGAGAAGCATGCACCAAATCGCCTGTCGCCGGCGACGACGTAGTTACGGGGACGTCGCAAAGCGACCGTTAACGGCAACGCTTGGGTTTTTCCGGGTTCGATGAAGTCTGAGAAGCAGTGCTGGGCACCAGTGCTGGGCAGCGACTACTTGATGTCGCCGCTTGGCCCGGCTGCTGCTTCCAGTGCTTCCTTTGACAATGGCACTATGGCGAGCGTGCAGCGGGAAATGCAGATGACCCGGTTATCCTCATCCACGATTTCGATCGACCATACGTGTGTGGAGCGCCCGATGTGAATCGGCGTAGCGGTGCCGCGCACCGTGCCGTCTCGCTTGCCCCGTATGTGATTCGCGTTGATCTCCACGCCGACGGCAGCGAACCTCGTTCTATCTACGTTCGATGCCGCGCCAATCGACGCGAGGGTCTCCGCTAGTGCGACAGATGCGCCGCCGTGCAACAGCCCAAAGGGCTGACGGGTCCGCGCATCTACCGGCATGGTCGCGGTGACGCGTTGGGGGGATAGTTCCGTGAATCGGATGCCCAGGATGTCCTGGAGGCCGCGAGAGTCCCGAGCGTTCAGCCACGCGAGAAAGTCCGCATTTTCGGTCATCCCGAAAGCTAAACGCGCTAGGGGTGCGCTGGTTTCCCGGAAATAAAGGAAACGACCCAGGCCGCTAGAGCGACTAACAGAAGCACTGGGAGTGTTATCAGTTCGCCGAGCGGATGGTCTTGCTGGGGGTGCATGATGAGGCTCGAGTTCAGGATATCCCCAGCAGTTTCGGCGCCGCCCGCCCGGATCTTTAGTGATTTCCTGCAGTTTGGCCCCGATCAGGTCATTCTCTGAGGGATGCGAGGCTGTTGTACACCCGTCCGGGGTAGGGGCTCATCTCCCCAGTTCCATTGTTATAGGCGGCGAGGGCGCGATCCCGATCGCCGTGGTGACGGGTGAGGAATTCGCTATAAATGTTGGCGCCGAAGCAGATGTTCACTTCCGGGTTATGCAGGCTTCTAACGGTCATCCGGCCGCAGCGGGGTTCGTACTCGCGCCACGAATCGCGTTCAGGCAGGATTTGCATGAGCCCGATTGCTCCTGCCTGACTACGAGCGCGCGGATTGAACTCGGATTCCGCGTACGCGATTGCAACGAGCATCTTGGGGTTTACACGTGCCTGTTCGCCGTACACCACGAAATCATGTGCCCATTGCGATGCAGTCGCGGAATCAACGTGCTTCCGCGTGAGCATGCGCGCAACCGTATCGCTTCGCAATTGCAATCGAAGCTGTGATAATGTTGGGGCCAGCACAACAACCGGAGACATCGGTATTGGCGGCGAGACAAACGGCGGCGCGGTGTTGGCGATCATTACGCCGCAACCAAGAAGCAACAAGGGATACGTTACCGGCTGCGCTCGGCGCAACGTGCGCTTGATCACGCTTGGGCGCGCACCTGGTGTCCACGATTCCGCAGAGTACGGAAGGACCGACATCGGCCCGCAAACGACGGAAATCACAAACCGTCGTTAAGGAACCCGCTGCACACCACACTGGTGGCGGCGCGAACTACAACAAGGCGTCGCAGCATGTATTTACCCCGGGGTTCAAGATCCGTGGAATTACGAAGGAGCTTCCGAAATGAATTTAACAGTCGACTGCTCTCAAGGAACACCAAATTCTGCACGAGTACAGTCACGGAACTACGCGGTTTCTGTGCCAACGTGAAAGTGTCGAGAACATGTGTCTCTGTCGGGCCAAGGCACAGTGATTTACGACATAATTCCCTGTTTTAGCACGCAGAAAACGCTCGTTCGATCGCTTTTACCTGATGACTTGCAAAATGCCTGTCGTTGCGCTGCATCACATTCAGGCACGTCACGGTCGCAACCCCCCGGTTTTATTTGGGTGCGAGTGTCGCTAAGTATTTGCGATGTGAATGCATCGCGCCAACCGACCACGTCGCAGTTTGTTACTGACCCACGTCGGTACGGGGTCCGTTTCCAATGTGCAGTTCACGATAGATGTACCGTCGCACGTCCGGTGTGAACTCCTGAGTAAACGCTGCACTTCCGTAACTCAGGAAACCCGCGAGCGAAAGCACCAGCGCGTGATGCGTGCTGCGCATTCGACGTGGCTCCCAACTATTGACGGCGAATCCTGTAACGAGTGCAGCGGCGGCACGCGACCACGCCAATCGTCGACTGTTAGCATCGGTACGCACGGTGACGCTGTTGCGAAGTACGTCGCCCGTTCGTGGGAAGAATCCGTTGTGCGTAGATCGCTCGAAGCGGGGATCTTCATGAAGTACCGCACCGAACCCAAACTCAGCGGTACGCCGAATAATTCCTCCTCCGTACGCGGCGGCGTCCCGGCGCCCATAGCCGCTTATACCGCTACCCCACTCGGGCGGTGTGTGACGCCATTGGGCCAGACCGGCGGCGTACGATGCGCCGAGTATCGCGCGCAGGGAATACGTCCGATGGATGTAAAGGTCGGCCTTCTGGCTGAGCGATAGCGGAGTGTATGCGACAGAGTCGACGGCGGGCGTCGCGATCGCCGTCGCGGCTTTCAGCTCCGTCCGGGTGGGAAGCGAGTCAACTGCTTGCGCGCCGACTTGGAGGCAGGGGACAGCCAGGGCGAGGAGGGCGGTCGGGAGTATGAAAACGGTGCGCCATGGCATGCACAAAACTTACCATTGCGCACCGTTCAAAACTAAGCCGCGGCTCCTCGGTCACGCCGGCTATTGAGCTGCGGTTTTAGGTGCTGCGGGTAATTGAGCGAGTCTGCGCTTCATTGCCTGAAATCCCTGCTCGTCCGACTGTAGCTTTGCCAGCTGGGACCTTGACATCTGGCTCAACATGCGCTGGATGTCGGCGATACGATCCTGCGTACCGGGGTGATCCGCGAACCAGGATGCAGTGTTGCCGGCGCCACCAGCGGCCTGCTCTTCGGCGAGAAGCTTCTGAAAGAATGTGAGCATCCCCGTTGGATTGATGCCCGCGCGCACAACGTTCTGGAATCCGCCCTCGT
>JBDTAZ010000100.1:0-15541 GCA_039924325.1 Gemmatimonadaceae bacterium | reverse complement strand
TTGTTGTCATGTCGGGTACCGGTTGGGGTTGGTCATCCGCGGAGCTGATTCACATCACGCTGCGGGATATACCCACTTGTTAAAGCAGCATCCGTGCCCGAATTCGCATAATCAGCGAAGCGGACATACACCCGATTTGCACGCATTTCGGCATTGACTTTTGCGGTGCCAGTCAGAGCAAACCGGCGATCCCCGAACGGTTTGTAACATCGCCCGAAATAGCGGTATGTTTCAACTACAGGTACTGACTTCGGCGACAAAAAAGTGGTCCACAGTCGCCGACGCGCGATTGCACAAATTCCGGTAACCGTCATGCCACAGTCTCTTCCGCACTATCAACTCTTTGCGCCAGGCGCGAAGTCCACGGCCGGGGATGCGACGGTCTTTTCACCTTACGACCGTTCTGCTATAGCTACTTTCGCGGTAGCGGACGCTGCCGTCATCGAGAAGGCACTCTCGACAGCCGCGGCGCTTTTCAATGATAAGTCGCGCTGGCTGGAGCCAGCAGAGCGCATCGCAATTCTCCGCAAGGTCGCCGATCGTATCGACGATGATGTAGAACAGCTCGCGATGACAATCGCGCTGGAAGGCGGGAAACCACTCGTCGATGCACGCGCCGAAACGATTCGCGCGGCCGATTCCGTGCGCGCCTGCATCGACGTCCTGCGTACGCAACACGGTAGCGAAATTCCGATGCGGCTCAATGCGTCGTCGTCACACCACATGGCGTACACCTCGCTCGAACCCGGCGGGCCGGTTGTCGCGATCAGTGCGTTCAACCATCCGCTCAATCTGATTGTGCATCAGGTTGCTACAGCGATCGCTGCAGGCTGTCCGGTAATCGCGAAGCCCGCCGAGCGAACACCTATGTCGTGCTTTCAGTTCGCGAAGATGTTGCACGATGCGGGATTGCCGGACGGATGGTGCCAGGTTGTCATTCCAACCGATCACGCACTGACGCAACGTCTCGCGACCGATCCGCGCATCGCGTTTCTGACCTTCATCGGAAGTGCGAAGGTTGGCTGGATGTTGCGAGCAAAACTTCCGCCCGGCACGCACTGCGCACTCGAACACGGCGGTTCTGCGCCGGTAATCGTTGCGGAGGACGCTGACATCGAGAAGATGTTGCCGACTCTGGTGAAAGGTTCGTTCTATCACGCAGGTCAGGTATGCGTATCGATTCAACGAATATTTGCGCATCGTTCGATCGCGAAACAATTCGCTGATAAACTCGCCGCCCATATTCGCAAGCTCCGTGTTGGTGATCCGACACTTGGTGATACAGAAGTCGGACCACTCATTGCTCCCTCGGAAGTCGATCGTATCGAGGCGTGGGTTGCCGAGGCGAAGAGTGGTGGTGCGAAGGTGCTGTGCGGCGGTCAGCGTATTTCGGACACGTGCTACGAATGCACGTTGTTATACGACCCACCAGCCGCTGCGAAGGTCAGCACGCTTGAAGTGTTCGGCCCGGTAGTGTGTGTGTATCCGTACGACGACATGGATGAGGCGATCGATCGTGCGAACGCGTTGCCATTCTCGTTTCAGTCCGCGATTTGCACGCGATCACTTGACACTGCGCTGCGTGCGTTCCGCAGGCTCGATGCAACAGCGGTGATGGTGAACGAGAGCACGACATTCCGTGTGGACTGGATGCCGTTCTCGGGCCGGCGCACTTCCGGGCTCGGCGTCGGCGGGATCGGCTACTCGATGCGCGACATGCAGGCGGAGAAGCTGCTCGTCATAAAGTCGGACGAGTTGTAGCGGACGGGAGTCCGGGCGGTACGGGGTTGTGGCAACATGGATCCCCGCTTTCGCGGGGATGACGAACGAAATCCCGGATTAGTGCGCTGTTGTCGCCGGTGCGGCCGGTGCTGCGGCGGGCTGCACTACCGTCGACCGCTCATTCGGCGAGATCGGGTTGATCGGGTCGTGCCATTGCGAGACGTGGAGGAAGTAAAGGAATCCCCACGTGGCGAGGGTCAGTAAAAGAGCGGAACCGATTCCAACCCATCCACTGTGCGGGCCGGTCAGTTTTTCGTTGTTTTCAGCGGGCATTCTACAAATGTACTGCCTCCGGAACCGCCATCACAAGCGCGCAACCTGCGCGTATCGCACTCACCAGCCAGGAATATCACTTTCCTGATACATCGAGCCGCCCGTTGGTCATGTCGATCCGGACTGTCCCGCCCCGTCCGATGTCCGCGCCGAGCGTCCCGTCAAGCTTGAAAATGGTGGGATAGGTCGCCTGATAGAGGAAAATGCGCTTGAACGACAGCGGCGTGGTGCCGAGGAAGAGCCGGACCTCGGGGATGACAATGCCCGTTTCTATCTTGGTGCCTCCGAAACCCTGAACAGTCCGTCGCTCGGCGGCTCTCCAATTCGCTCCGCTCTTCTGCGCCATGCCGGGAGTGCCGAAGGTTTCGCCCGCGCCCGTGTCCAGCAGCAGATGGATTGCGGCCCCGTTCTTTGAAAGCAACGTCGCGATCGGTACGCCGAACCATGCGAGGTTGCGCGGATGGCTGTCGTCGATCGCGCGTATCGAGGGCTTTCGGATGATGACGCGGTAGTCCAGGTCGTCGATGGTGAGGTCCAGTTTGCGGATGACATCAAAGCCGATCACTCCGTCGATCGGCACGGGTGGCATTCCGCTCTCCGACTCCCGGATTTGGAGCGCCAAGTCGCTGACTATCATCGCCGGCGCGTTGGTGACCGTGACCTGACCGAGTTTGAGAGAGTGGACGACGGCGGATCTCGTCGAAACTCGCCCGACCGCGCTGACCATTTCAAGGGTATCGTCGCCCAGCCCGACGACCTTTGCGGCGTCGGCTATGCTGTTGGTAAGAATGGTGATGCTGGTGCCGGTATCGAGCCAGAAATGGCGCTTGACGCCGTTTACGCTCACCGGAATGATTGCGACTCCTGTAATAGACCGCGTGAGCGGCAGCTCGGAGATCGTGTCTGCGAATGCGATGCTGGTGGACACGTTCTTGAACGCGGGTGCCCAGCTCTCCACGCCGGCGGCGTCCCGTTTTTCGCGCTCTGCCAACGCTCCGGCCGAGCCCGCGTAGGTGGCGAGCCGGGCCCAATCCCCCTCAGAGCTGAGGATCGCGCCGTAGGTGATGCGGGCTGCCGCGCGGACCTGTGAATCCTTCGCGTCGAGAATAGTGCGGACGGTCGAGTCCGCGTCCGTGTCGCGGCCATTCATGAATGCATCGATTGCGTCCGCAAGCGTACGCTGTTCGCTCGACTCTGCGACGATCCATGCCGCTTGCAGGTTCGCGTCCGCAAGAGCATCCCAATAGGTCTCGTAAAAGCGGACAGCTCGGGTGGGGGCGTGATGCTGGTCGGGATGATCGGCTTCGATCTCGGGACGAGCGGTAATGACGAGTGGGCGAGGGGGAACACACGCGGCAAATAGCAGCAACGCCATTGCGGTCGTTGCCAAAGAAAGTTTGTCTCGCTTTTGAGGGCACTGCTCCACGCACCGATTCCACCGCTCAGCCATAACTCTCGAGTTCAGAAGAACGAATCCAATATGTGCTGTGCAACGTACTTCGCCATTGTAAACGTTACAGGTATATGTTTGACACCTGAAACGTCGCTTACGTTTCAGGGCTCAGCAACTGGAGGACTATTCATGGCGGTAGATCGACACCACTGGTTCGTTCGACTGACCCACTGGGTAAATGCTGTTGCACTCGTGATCATGATCGGAAGCGGGCTGCAGATATTCAATGCATATCCGATGTTCGCGCGTCGCGGTGAGACATTCTGTTGTTATCCGTTCGCGGGAAGCTCGATCCCACATTGGGCGACATTCGGCAGCTGGCTTGCGGGCGCGCGTAACTGGCACTTTGCGATGATGTGGCTGTTTGTGGCGAACGGTGTTGCCTACACCATCTTCATTTATCTGCATGGCGAGTGGCGCGATCTTGTGCCACGGC
This sequence comes from Gemmatimonadaceae bacterium, assembly GCA_039924325.1. Classification (GTDB taxonomy): domain Bacteria; phylum Gemmatimonadota; class Gemmatimonadetes; order Gemmatimonadales; family Gemmatimonadaceae; genus Fen-1247. Next base: position 11,597 of record JBDTAZ010000100.1, on the reverse strand, counting down.
GCGGCGACATTCGCGACTCGCTTGAGATGATCAAGTTCTACCTGTTTGTGCGCAGAAAACATCCGCACCAGGGCAAGCACAACGCGCTACAGAAAGGAACCTATTTCGCACTTCCAATCCTTGCTGCGCTGGCGGTAATTACCGGGCTGGCAGTGTGGAAACCGGTATCCCTTGCACCTCTTACAAATCTGATGGGTGGATACGTGTACGCCCGTTACTGGCATTTCCTCGTGATGATGGCGCTTGTCGTGCTATCCGTAATGCACATCTTCATGGTGTTTGCCGTCGATCCGTATTCGATTCGCTCCATCGTGACTGGTAAGTACAATCCGGAGCGCGCCCCGGAATTGCGAGACGGTCGACCGTTCTATCATCTCTTCAGGCGTACACGGAGGGACCCAGATGCAGAGGCGTGATTTTCTTGCCGCTTCCGGCGGTATTACTACTGCATGGCTGATCGCCGCGTGCGGGTCACGCGGACCGAAGGGCGCAGATAAGTTGCTGAAGTATGCGATGCGCAAGAACGAGACGTTGGAACGCGGATTGTTTCGACACACATCGATGGATTCGCCATCTTCTCGTTGGCGGAATGCAGGGGTCGCATTACCGAAATATTACATATCCGATACAGTTCCAGTGTGGGATACAGCGGCGCGCGGCGCCTGGACACTTGAGGTGTCCGGCTTGGTGAAGAATCCTCTGATTCTCACAATGGACATGCTGCAGAAACTGCCGCGCATTACGCAACGCGTGAATCACTTCTGCGTGGAAGGGTGGACGGCGGTTGAAACGTGGACCGGCTGCCGCGTCAGCGATCTTGCACGCGCCGTGGGAGCGTCGCCGGATGCGCATTACGTGGACTTCCAGTCGTTCGATAACGGGTTCCACGAGAGCTGGGATATCGAGAGCGCTACACATCCACAAACGCTCATCTGTTACGGACTGGACGGCAAAATGCTCGAGCCGGGCCACGGGGCGCCTGCTCGTCTTTTCTCCCCCGTAAAACTCGGCTACAAGAACACAAAGTATCTCACAAAGATTGTGTTCATGCCCAAGCGAAATGGCGGGTACTGGAGCGATCAGGGGTACGAGTGGTATGGCGGGACCTAGCCGGTAACCCCAGGTAAACTCCATGGCGCGTGCGGCCGAGACTTGGCGACACTATGGCCGCGCGCGTCAACCTGTCCGAAGTGCTTTCTGCACTGTCCTGTGCTCTCGATCTGACCGAAGGACAGCCCATAGGCCATACGATGCGGAGCTGCCTCATTGGCATGCGCCTGGGGCATGAAGTCGGAATGTCGACCGCTGATTGCGCGGCACTGTATTACGCGATCCTGCTGAAGGACGCCGGGTGCTCGAGCAATGCGGCGCGACTCTGCCAGCTCTTTGGAACCGACGACCGTGAACTGAAGCCCCGGATGAAGGCCGTCGATCGGCAGAACAAGGTGGCCCTCGCGATCCAGACCGCTCGGACTGTAGGGCTCGATGGCGATCTGTCATCCAGAGTGAAGCACTTCGTGGAAGTTGCGAGAAGCGAAGAGGTCATGAAGGAAATCATGGGCCTTCGCTGTGAGCGCGGTGCCGATATCGCTGTACGGCTGGGATTCCCGCAGGCGACCGCAGAAGCGGTCCGGCATCTCGACGAGCACTGGAACGGCAAGGGCCATCCCTACGGCCTTTCGGGGCCGGCCATCCCGCTCATGTCGCGCATTGCCGGGCTTTCGCAGGTAGTCGACGTATTCCATCAGCACGACGGCTCCAAGGCGGCGCTGAAAGTAGCCAAGGCGCGCAGTGGTACATGGTTCGATCCAGCGTTGGTCGATCGCGTCGTATCGTGGCGTAACGAGGCGGACTGGTGGGAACGGCTGGACAGCACGGATCCAACGGACGAAGTCATCGCGGCCGAACCGGTGTCGTTGATGCGCTGGGTCAGCGAAGACGATCTGGATGCAATCGCGCGGGCATTTGCGGATATCATCGATGCGAAATCGCCGTACACGTTCTCGCATTCGCGTAACGTTGCAGCCTACGCACTGGGAATTGCTCGCGAGATGAAGCTCGATGGCGCGACTCAACGTCGTGTGTATCGGGCTGGCCTGTTGCACGACATCGGCAAGCTGGGTGTTTCCAATTCAATTCTGGACAAGCCGGGTGCTCTGACTGCCGACGAGCGAACGGCCGTGCAGAGGCATCCGTTCTTCACCTGGGAAATACTCTCGCGGGTTCCGGCATTTCGTGACTTCGCGTGGTCGGCCGCCTTGCACCATGAGCGCCTGGACGGCAGCGGCTATCCCTGGCATTTGAGTGGCAACCGACTCGACCTGACCGCCAGGATACTGTGCGTAGCAGATGTTTACGAGGCGCTGACGGCGGATCGACCCTACCGGGCCGGGCTGCCGTGGGAAGTCTCCTCCGGGATTCTCGCGGAGGGACGCGGAAAGGCGTTCGATCCGGCGGTGCTGGATGCTCTTACGTCCTGCCGTATGGCGGTCGCCGACATGACCCAACTGGTTCCGCTAGCAGCGGCTTGATCGGCGGCCGGCCGGCTGTCGGGAGAGCCTATTCGCCTGTCGAAAGGTCTGGTACCGCACCACAAACATACGTAGTATATTCACCCCGTGCTCAGCGAAGATGAAGCGACGGCGTTTCGTGATGCCCTTAGAGTTTACTGCACCGACGCGGCCGGGTTTCCGGCGAAGCTGACGGCGGCAATGCGCGTTGCACTCGCCAGCGCGGCAGCGGCAGCTCAAGCTCGCGGCGTGAGCGCAGAACACTTCGTTATCTGGGTAAAGCAGGCGTGGGATGAGCTCGTGGACGAAAGAGTGCTGCAGCACAGCACGGACCCTGTTCGCGCTCGAGACGCCGTAGTCTCGGCGGCAATCAAGGCGTACTACATGCAATAGCGAGTAGTACCCGATCGTGGATATCGCCTCGCGCTGAGCCAATCGGCACGTAACTTCGGGGCGATGCCTCTTCGGCGCCCTTAACTTTCGCTACGTGCCTACTGCTACTCCCCCCAAAACCGAAAAGAACCTTCTCAAGCGATTCCTCTCCTGGACTGGCTCGGAGGAAGACGGTGCGCGCGGAGCCCATCTTGTAGCGCCGATTCGTGGAGAAGTGCTCGGTGTGGATCGACTCGCCGAGCGCGCGCGTGCGGTTGCGCGTCAGGAGAAGATTGGGCCGCCGCCCGCTCATCGCGGACCCGGACCGCTGCTACGGCGCCTGGATGATACACGCGTTGTTCTCGCGGAGATTCAGCACGCGCTGAGCGACGCTGCGGCACACGGCATCGACATATCGTCTGCAGGCGAGTGGCTGCTCGACAACTATTACATAGTACAGGAGCACATGCGCGAAGTGCGTATGGCGCTCCCGAACAGGTATTATCACGAGCTCCCCAAGCTCGCTGGCGGTACACTTGCTGGATACCCGCGGGTGTACGAACTCGCGATCGAACTGATCGCCCACACCGAAGGTCGGCTCGACCTCGACAACATCACCCTGTTCACGCGCGAGTTCCAACGCGTGTCGCTCCTTCGACTCGGTGAGTTGTGGGCGATACCGACGATGCTCCGACTTGGGCTTGTCGAAAACATTCGCCGTATGGCGCTGCGCACAGCAGCCCGGCTGGCGGAAGTGCAGGAAGCGGATACATGGGCGGCACGGATGCGCGCGGCAAGCGCAGAGTCGTCCGACGCGTTGTCACAGACGCTATCTGCGTTCATCGACAATCACCCGCAACTCAGCCCGACGTTCGTAGCACGCTTCCTCGGGCAAATTCGCAGCTATCAGACAAACTTCACCCCGCTCGTTTGGCTGGAGCAGTGGATCGCTGAAGACGGGCTGAGTGCAGAAGACGCGGTAACTCGCTCGAATCGGCGTGTCGCGATCACGCAGGTGACGATTACGAACAGTATCCAGAGTCTGCGCATGATTTCGCGCCTGGACTGGAACGAGTTCGTAGAATCGCAGAGTGTCACCGAGAAACTTCTGCGCGACGATCCTGCTCATGTCTATTCCGACATGACGTTCGGCTCGCGCGACGAGTACCGCCATGTGATTGAACAGATTGCAAAACGGACCAAGCGCGACGAGGATTCAATCGCGAATGAAGTGCTTGCGCTGGCCCGCGAACATCCAGGCGACTCGCGCATGGGACATGTCGGCTACTGGCTCGTCGCCGCGGGCCGACTGAAACTGGAAGCGCGAACCGAATACAAGCCCACGTTCGGCGAAAAGGTTTATCGTTGGGCCAAACATCACCCTAGTGTCATTTACTTCGGCGTGATAGTTACGGTTGCGCTGCTGGTCTGCGCACTCGTGATCTCGATCGCACCGATCTCGACAACGGGAATTGCACTTCTGGTGATGTTGCTGCTCGCGGTGCCGGCGAGCGAGGTTGGAGTGGCGGTTGTCAACAAACTGGTAACCATAATCGTGCCACCCCATCTGCTTCCCAAGATGGATTTTCGCGAGGATGGCATTCCCATTTATGCCCGGACGGCGGTGGTGGTGCCAACGCTGCTGGCCACCGTCGCCGCGGTGCGTGAGGCGCTAGAGCATCTGGAAGTGCAGTATCTGGCTAACCCAGACGCGAACCTTCACTTCGTCGTGCTGAGTGACTTCACCGATGCAAAGACGGAAACGCTAGCTATCGACGCGCACGTGATCGAAGCGATCGAGCGTGGCGTTGAAAGCCTCAATGCCAAGTACAAGCCAGCAAGGGACACGGGACCGTTTCTCGTGCTCCACCGTGCCAGAAAGTGGAATGCAACCGAAGGCGTCTGGATGGGTTGGGAGCGGAAGCGCGGCAAGCTCGCGGAATTCAACCGATTTCTTCGCGGCGGATCGTCGGACGCGTTTCCTACAATCGCTGGCGATCCGTCGCTGCTCGCGGGTACCCGTTACGTAATCACGCTCGATTCCGATACAGTGTTGCCACGAGGAGCGGCAGCGCAGTTGGTCGGAACGATGGCTCATCCGCTCAATAAAGCGCGATACAACGAAACGCTTGGTCGAATCACGGAAGGTTATGGAATCCTTCAGCCACGCGTTGGAGTCGCTCTCACGAGCGCCTATCGCTCGAAATTCGCCGCCGTACACTCCGGCCATCCCGGAGTTGATCCGTACACGACCGCGGTATCCGACGTCTATCAGGATCTGTATGACGAAGGGAGCTTCACCGGGAAGGGCATATACGACGTGAACGCGTTCGAGGAGGCCACTCACGGACGGTTTCCCGAGAACACGCTGCTGTCGCACGATCTGATAGAGGGTACATACGTACGTGCAGGCCTGACGACCGACATAGAACTGTACGACGACTACCCAACGCGGTATCTGGCATACACACGACGCAAGCACCGCTGGATTCGTGGTGACTGGCAGATTCTGAAATGGCTGAAGGCGACGGTACCGGGTCCGGACGGCCCGGAACCAAATCGATTGTCCACGCTTTCGCGCTGGAAGATCTTCGACAACCTCCGGCGTTCCGTCGTAGAGATTGCGTTGGTCCTGCTGCTGATCCTGGGGTGGTTCGTGCTTCCGGGATCGCCGCTGCTCTGGACCGGGGTTGTACTCCTTCTGGTTGCGTTCCCGTGGCTATTCGCGATTCTCCTTGAACTGATTCAACCACCTACGGATCAGTCGTTACAGGCATATTATGGCGCGGTGATGCGGGACCTCGTCGGGAGCGCGGAGCAGTTCGGGCTTGCGATTACGTTCCTGCCGCATCAGGCGTGGGTGTCGGCCGATGCGATAGTGCGCACGCTCACACGCCTGTACATCACGCATCGCCACATGCTGGAGTGGCAGACGGCATCGCAGGTAGAGCGCGCGATGCGCCGCGGCGGCGATCGAGAAGTGTATCGTCGTATGTGGCCGGCTGTCGCGATCGGAACACTCGTCGCGGCTGGCGCGATATTCGAGGTATACACTGGCGACGGCAGTCTGGGCATCGACTCGCTTGCCCTGATCGCGACACTTCCGCTGGCGTTACTGTGGATTGTCTCGCCCAGTATCGCGGCAGCCATGTCTGCGCCGGCAATACCTGGTGAGATCAAACTTGCGGAAGCGGAACGAGCACGAGCGGAGCGTTACGCGCGGTTGCACTGGGAGTTCTTCAATCATTTTGTGACGGAGCAGACGAACTGGCTCGCTCCGGACAATTTCCAGGAGGAGCCGGAGCCGGAAGTCGCGTTGCGCACATCGCCGACGAACATTGGCTTGCAGTTACTGTCAACCGTGAGTGCAGCCGATCTCGGCTTCATCACACGGCAGGATATGATCGAACGGCTCGAGCGAATCTTCAAATCGCTGGAGCGCATGCACCGGTATCGTGGCCACTTCTACAACTGGTACGATCTGACGAACCTGCAGGTACTGGAACCGGCCTATATATCGACAGTCGACAGCGGCAATCTCGCAGGCCATTTCATTGCGCTGAAGCAGGCGTGCATTCAGATGATTCACTCGCTGCAGCCGCGCACGATCGAGATGCAGATCGCGGGGCATGCGCTCGCGGGTGGTATCGTCGCGGCAAAGTCGGGTGAGCGAATGCAGGGAACGGTCGCGCCGGGTGAAGATGTGGGCGACGAGTGTGAGCGCTTGAGGGCGATCGCGGATCGCGCATTTGCATACGCCACCGAGATGGACTTCACTTTCCTGTACGATGAACGGCGCAAGCTTTTCTCGATCGGCTTCCAGACGAGTGCCAACTCGTACGACAATTCGTACTATGATCTGCTGGCCTCGGAAGCTCGCCTCGCGTCGTTCATAGCCATAGCGAAGGGCGATGTTCCCGTGGAGCACTGGTTCCACCTTGGCCGCTCTCTGACTTCGGACCGCGGCATCCGTGCGCTCGCTTCGTGGAGCGGGAGCATGTTCGAGTACCTGATGCCGGTACTCGTCACACAGTCGTATCCGTTCACGCTGCTGGATCAGACGTACCATGGAGCCGTGCGGCGCCAGATACTATATGGAGTTGAGCGCAAGGTTCCGTGGGGCGTTTCGGAATCCGCGTACAACGTCCGGGACAGAAATCAGATCTATCAGTATCGCGGGTTTGGAGTTCCTGATCTTGCGCTCAAGCGCGGACTGAACAAGGATCTTGTCATCGCGCCGTATGCAACAGTGCTGGCGATGCTTATCGAGCCACGTCAGGCGCTGCGCAACCTGACGGTACTCGAGAGCGAAGGCTCGCTCGGGCCTTACGGTTTCCGGGACGCGATCGACTATACCCGTCCACTTCCGGGGTCGACGCGCGCGGTGGTCGGCACATACATGGCTCACCACATTGGAATGAGCCTGGTCGCGCTGACGAATGCGCTGCAGCGGCAGGTATGGCAGCGGCGCTTTCATGCGGATCCGCTTGTGCGGTCCAACGATCTTGTACTGCAGGAGCGCATACCCCGCCGTCTCGTCGTCCAGCGTACTGGCAACGAGGATGAGCCGGTCCCGATGGCAGCGTCCGAAGCTGCGAAGCCCGCAGTGCGCGAAACAGACACAGCGTACACGCCGCAACCCGCGATTGCGCTGCTCGGTAACGTTCCGTACACGACCATGATCAGCAACGCCGGAGGCGGTTACAGCCGCTACGGCGACATAGTAGTCACACGGTGGCGGCGCGATACGACACGCGACAACTACGGCGAGTGGATTTATGTAAAGGACATATCCACCGGTCGCGTGTGGAGCGCTGCCCATCAGCCGGTGGCGGTTGACGCTGACAGTTATCATGTTTCATTCGCGAGCGACCGCGTAGAGTTCCATCGCCGAGATGGCGATGTGGACACGATGATGGAAGTGGTAGTATCATCGGACGACGCCGCAGAGGTTCGACGAGTAACTGTTACAAACCGATCGACGGTCACCCGTGACATCGAGCTCACGAGCTACTCGGAGATCGTGCTGCAATCGCTCGGAACTGACAGACAGCATCCGGCGTTCGGGAATCTGTTCGTCGAGACGGAATGGATCGGCGAGCATTCCACCATAATCGCGACACGCAGACCGAGGTCGTCGGACGAGAAAGTGTACTGGGGCGCGCATGTGGTGGCGACCGGCCCGGAACGAATCGGCGCGGTAAGCTATGAAACCGACCGTGCCAAATTCATTGGTCGTGGGAAATCCGTGCGTCATCCCGAAGCAATGGAGACTGCTGGCGCTCTATCCAACTCCGCCGGCGCACCGCTCGATCCCATATTTGCGTTACGCGTGCGCGTTCGCGTGGCTGCAGGCAAGTCCGTGCAGGTGAGCTTCACAACCCTGGTCGCCGAAACCAGGGAACGTGCGGTGCAGTTATCGGATCTCTACGACGATCCGTTCAGTGCTCGCCGAGCGCTCGATCTTAGCTGGGCGCAGGCGCAGGCTGAGTTGCGTGACCTGGGAATCACGCCCAGCGATGCGGCGGTATACCAGCAGTTCGCCGGATATCTGATGTACCCGCATCCACAATTGCGACCGACCGGGACGGAACTGCACGCCAATACGCATGGCCAGCAGTCGCTCTGGCCACTCGGCATTTCCGGCGACAATCCGATCCTGCTCGCAACAATCGATGCAGTGGAAGGTCTTCCCAGTGTGAGACAGCTGTTGCAGGCGCATCACTACTGGAGACTCAAAGGAGTAACGTCGGATCTGGTTATCCTGAACGAACGCCCCGCATCGTACCTCCAGGAACTGAACGACTCGCTCACGTCAACCGTGATGGCATCGAGCGAAGCTGCGCTCATTGATCGGCCAGGCGGCGTGTTTATTCGGCGGACGGATGTGCTGAAGCCGGACGACATCACCCTGCTTCGCGCAATGGCGCGACTGCACGTCGCATGCGACGGTTTGGGGCTTGGTTCGCTGCTGGAGTTCCCCGATGACGAAAAGAACTACGCAGGCCGACCCGATGCGCCGGTCCCACCCAGATACGCGCGGAGAACGCCGGACCCGGCAATCGCAAAAGCCGTCGTGGACCCTCGGATCAAAAACGGATTCGGCTTCTTCAACGATGCTGGCGAGTATGAGCTGAGAATCATTGGAACGGAGCTTCCCCCCGCTCCATGGGCAAACGTTGTTGCGAATCCCGGCGCCGGCTTTGTCATAACGGAAAGTGGAAGTAGCTGCACCTGGGCGGAGAGCAGCTTCTTCTATCGGATAACACCGTGGCACAATGACCCTGTGCGGGACCCGTGCAGCGATTGCATCTATCTGCGCGACGACGAGACCGGCGATGTATGGACCGCGACGCCTGCGCCGATTCGGGAGATGACGGAATACATCGTCAAGCACGGTCATGGTTATTCGATCTTCGAACATGACCACGGCGACATCCATACCTCGCTAAAGGTCGGGATGGCGACGGATGATCCGGTCAAGATAAGCACACTGCAGATCACCAATACCGGCCGTTCCCCAAAGCGTGTCACCGTTACGAGTTACGTCGAATGGGTGCTTGGCGTCTCGCGCGATTTGACTCAGCAGCATGTGTACACCTCATACGATACCGCATCGGCATCGATATTTGGCCAGAACTACTTTGACCAGGAGTACGCCGATCTGGTGGCATTCCTCGGGATGAGTGGCGACATCACCAGCTACACGGCGGATCGCCGCGAATTCATAGGACGAAACGGGACCCCGGCGCGACCGGCTGCACTCTCAAAGGCGGCGCTTGGCGAATCGGTTGGCGAAGTCGTCGATCCGTGCGGAGCCCTCCAAACCACGGTCACGGTGCATCCGGGTGAAACCTGCACCGTCGTCGTTCTGCTCGGCGCTATCACATCGATGGATGACGCTCGGAATCTGATTCATCGCTACAAGACAGTCGAGAGTTCCGTCGCCGAACTGGATCGCGCGACGAACGCATGGCGCGACAGGCTCGCCACAATCAAAATCAGCACACCAGACGAGTCGTTCAACAGAATGGAGAACGGCTGGTTGCTATACCAGGCGCTCTCGTGTCGGATGTGGGGTCGGACAGCGCTCTATCAGTCGAGCGGCGCGTACGGATTCCGGGATCAGCTGCAGGACTGCATGGCGTTCATCTATACGGATGTCCCAGTTGCCCGCGCTCACATTCTTCGTTCGGCTGCGCGTCAGTTTGTTGAGGGAGATGTACAACACTGGTGGCATCCGAAAAGCGGGCGCGGCGTGCGCACAAGGTTCTCGGATGATCTCGTCTGGCTCCCGTTTGTGGTAGCTCACTACGTAGAGGTTACAGGCGACTCCGACCTGCTCGACGAGCAAGTCAACTTCATCACGATGCGCCAGCTCGCGCCCGACGAACACGAACTCTATGACATGCCCCAGGTGTCGGACGAGCGAGCGACGATCTACGAGCACTGCTTACGTGCGTTAAGGAAAGCGTGCACATTCGGGCAGCACGATCTCCCGCTGATCGGGAGTGGTGATTGGAACGACGGATTCAGCCGCGTCGGCATCGAAGGGAAAGGGGTCAGCGTCTGGCTTGCCTGGTTCCTCATCCGCACACTCAAGCAAACCGCGGATATTGCAGCTGTGCGCGGTGACTCCGTGACGCATGATGAATTCTTGCGTATCGCAGAGCGATATCATAGTGCGATAGAAAACAACGCCTGGGATGGCGAGTGGTACATACGAGCGTACTATGATGACGGCTATCCACTGGGTTCGAGCAAGAGTGAAGAGGCCCAGATTGACTCAATCTCACAGAGCTGGAGTGTAATCTCCGGCGCCGGCGAGCCTGAGCGCAGCAGGACGGCGATGCAATCCATCGACAAGCGGCTCGTGCGAAGTGACGCAGAATTGGTCATGCTCCTGACGCCAGCGTTCGACAAGACGACGCACGACCCAGGCTACATCAAGGGATATCTGCCCGGCGTTCGCGAGAATGGTGCCCAATACACCCACGCTGCGACGTGGGTGATCTGGGCTCAGTGCATGCTCGGCAACGGGACACATGCATTTGCGCTGTACCAAATGCTCAATCCGCTCGTGCACTCTGCGACGAAAGAGAATGTTGACCAGTACAAGGTCGAGCCGTACGTGGTTGTCGCAGATATCTACACCGCAGATCAGCATCTCGGACGTGGCGGATGGACTTGGTACACTGGTAGCGCGAGTTGGTACTATCGTACCGGTCTCGAAGCAATTCTTGGCTTTACGAAGCGCGGAGATTCCCTCACGATGAATCCGTGCATCCCGGCAACTTGGGATGGGTTCACGCTCGAATACACGTTTGGATCCGCACAGTATACGGTCGAGGTGCGCAATCCATCGCACATTGAACATGGAGTCAAGAGCGTGACAGTGGACGGAGCGGGCGTTGCTGATGGAGTTGTCCGACTGACCGATGACTCACAACATCACGATGTGGTGGTTGAAATGGGGTGAGTGCTGGTGTCTACCGTTGGCGGTTCCCGCTATTCGGAACTGTCAACGGGCAGCTTTTCGAGATCAGCTATCGCCGGCCCATTGACCACGCGGCCGTAGGCGTCGAATCGTGATCCGTGGCACGGGCAGTCCCAGGTCTTTTCTGTATCGTTCCAGTCAACGATGCAATAGAGATGAGTGCAGACCGCGGAGCACTCGGTGATCTTTCCGTCGGTATCTCTGTAAGCGGCGATCTT
>JBDTAZ010000099.1:0-4717 GCA_039924325.1 Gemmatimonadaceae bacterium | reverse complement strand
CGCGTACCGAGATCACCAAGAAGCTGTGGGTGTATATCAAGAAGAACAATCTGCAGGACCCCAAGGAGCGTCGCATGATCAATGCTGACGACAACCTGAAGGCCGTGTTCAACGGAAAGAAGCAGGTCTCCATGTTCGACATGACGAAGCTCGTCAACAAGCATCTCAAGGATTGATTAGGCGGTAATAGAGTGTCGAAGGAAGTACAGAAGGGGCGCGCCGGAAAAGCGCGCCCCTTTGCACAACAGTCGCCCGGCCATGTGATCTGGGAGAACGTGAAGGGTTTTGCGATAGTCATCGCGGTCTTTCTCGCGTTCCGTGCATTCGTCGCCGAGGCTTATCGAATCCCATCGGGCAGCATGATTCCAACGCTGCTGGTTGGAGATTGGTTGTTCGTCAACAAGATGGTGTACGGCCCGCATATCCCGTTCACTGACAGTCGTATACCGGGCTATCGAGATCCGAAGCGGGGGGACGTTGTCGTATTCGTCTCGCCGTATCAGGCCGACGAGGCAGCGCGTGGCGACGACCCGACACCTACGCTGGTCAAGCGGCTCATCGGGGTGGGTGGCGATACGCTCTACATGCGGCACGCGGTTCTTTTCGTGAATGGCGTCGAGTCTGACCGGCCTGCGTCGGCGATCGACCCAGTGCACCAGGTACCGACGCAGCCGGACTATCCAGACCCGTTGTTCGCGTGGCAGAGTCGCTTTGCACTGTCCACATCCCGCTTCGGAGCCGCTCCGGCGGAACCGTCGCACGATAACTGGGGTCCAATTGTGGTTCCAGCCAATCATTTTTTCATGATGGGCGACAACCGGTACGACTCCAAGGACAGCAGGTACTGGGGTTTCGTCCCGCGTGATAACGTGCGCGGAGAGCCGATGTTCGTGTATTACTCGTACAATGCGGATGATTCGGACCGGCCATTGCCGTTCATCACCGACATCCGCTGGTCGCGGATTGGGCATTGGATCAAGTAGGGACGGGAACAGAGTATCATCCCGCTCCTCGGAGCGTCTGGCACCGGATCGCCGCATCAGTGGTCGAGATGGCGATTATCGCTGGAGTGGTCGTGCGAGTACTGCACGTCATCGCCAGCGCTCACGGCGAACAGCTCGACTGGCATTCGTTCGTCGGTACGTTCATAGCGATACCGGTAATTCTCCTTGCGTTGGCTACGATCCACCTTGCGACGTATCCGTTGCATCAGTGGATCTGGCGCGCACCGGTATTTGCGCTGCTCGAGTCGACTGTGGAGTCGGTGATGAGCCTGCTGCTGATCTACGCGGGCCGAGAGCGCTGGGGGACCGGCCGCGCAGTATTTGGCGACTGGCCCGCGATGGCAGCGACGACGTTCCTGACGCGCTTCGCGATGGTCTGCCTCTTCGCCCTCGTGCTTGGCGGCGTAGCGCAATTCGTCCGGCGCCGCGAAATCCATGCAGAGCGAAAGAAAGCCCACCATCCGCCCGCTGGCCCCGGGGGTGTGGAACGGCGCGCAGGTGACTAGCTTATTTTTAGTAATCACCAATGAGGACCAATCATGTACGATGAACGACTAGTCACTCCCATGCGCGCCGAGCTCACGAGGCTTGGTGTTGAAGAGATGCGTACCGCCGCTGAGGTGGACGCGAAGCTGAAGGATTCGAAGGGGACCACGCTCGTGGTCGTCAACTCCGTTTGCGGCTGTGCGGCCCGTAACGCCCGTCCGGCAGTAGCGAAGGCCATCACCAACGCGAACAAGCCGGACGCGCTCACAACCGTGTTTGCGGGCCAGGACGTTGATGCTGTGCAGCGTGCACGCAGCTATTTCCTGGGTTATCCGCCGTCGTCGCCGCAGATCGGGCTGCTCAAGGACGGAAAGGTTGTGTACATGCTCGAGCGGCATCAGATCGAAGGCCGTTCGGCGGATGCTATCGCGACGGATCTCACGCAGGCGTTTGACCAGTTCTGCGCGTAGCTGTTGTAGGGCTCATTAAGTAGGCAGAGGGCCGGCGATAAGCCGGCCCTCTGTTGTTATACATAGCGGTCAGAGACCCACTTGGGCGCAAATTGCGTCGCATACGTGTGCGAGCTAGCTTCTTCGCGGGCATCTGCTTTCCCTCGACATGTGAGCGCTCACCATGCCAATTAAAACCCGTCTTCCGCTCGTGCTTGCCGCAATGGCCCTGCCATTCATGGCTGGTGCTGCACCTGCGGTAGTAACCGCACAGACCTCTGTCATCATCCCTGGGCCGTCAGGGCGCGCGCTTACCCGGTTCGAAATTCGGGTGCCAACGTCGGTTCGGAGCGAGCCGCTCACCGGTCGCGTCTACGTGATCATAACCGCCGACAGTACGCGCGACCCCCGCCTGCAGGTGGCTCGGGTCGGGACGCCGTTGTTTGGTCATGACGTCGTCGGCCTCGCACCCGGAGCTACGGCGGTCGTCACCGGGATGGACCTCGGCACCCCCGTCTTCGACATGGCCGACATTCCGGCTGGCGACTACTGGGTCCAGCCGTTCGTGAACGTCTACTCCGAATTCAAGCGCGCGGATGGCCACACGCTTTGGATGCACGACGATCAGTGGGAAGGCCAGAACTGGGCGCGCTCACCGGGCAATATTTACGGCACACCGCAGAAGGTTCATTTCGACCCCAAGTCGAAGGCCGTCGTCAAGCTCGTCGCCGATCACGTCATTCCACCGATCGTCGTGCCGGCCGACAACGAGTACGTGCAGCGGTTCAAGTTCCAGAGCCCATCGCTGACAAAGTTCTGGGGGCGTCCGATCTATCTTGGCGCGACTGTGTTGTTGCCGCGCGACTACAAGACATCGACCATCAGTTATCCGGTGAACTATCAGCAGGGCCACTTCGGCCTGAGCGCGCCCTACGGCTTTGAATCTGCGCCGCGCGCGGGTGCAGCAGCGTCACCTTCGTTCCGCGACGAGTGGTTGTCGGACAAGTTCCCGCGAATGCTGGTCGTCACCTTCCAGCATCCAACGCCGTACTTCGATGATTCGTACGCGGTGAACAGCGTCAACTCCGGGCCATACGGCGACGCGGTCATGAACGAGCTCATACCGGAAATCGAAAAGCGGTATCGCGTCATCAAGCAGCCCTGGGCAAGATGGCTGTCCGGCGGATCCACAGGCGGCTGGGAATCGCTCGCGCTGCAGATTTACCACCCCGACTTCTTTGGCGGCACGTGGTCATCCTGCCCGGACCCCGTCACGTTCAGCGACGTTGAAGGCGTGAACATGTACAAGGACGCGAACGCGTTCTACAAGCAGTACAGCGAGTGGCAGCTCAATCCGACGGTCAATTCGCGCGAAGTGAACGGCGCGATCCGCCAGACAGCGCAGCAGCGCTACTGGATGGAGTTCGTCAACGGAACGCACGGTCGGTCCGGCACGGGACAGCAGGATGTCTGGCAGTCGACCTTTGGGCCGATCGGCGCCGACGGATATTTCAAGCCCGCCGTCGATTCACGCACCGGGCTGATCGACCACAGCGTGACGGATTACTGGCGTGAGAACTACGATCTGATGTATTACCTGCAGCGCAACTGGACCACAGTCGGTCCGAAACTCGAGGGGAAAATCCACGTTTACGTTGGCAACATGGACAGCTTCTTCCTGGACCGCGCCACCCGCGAGTTGCAAGCGTGGATGAAGACAACCGAGAATCCGCACTACGAGGGTGAGTTCGTCTACGGCGACCAGAAGCCACATTGCTGGAGCGGACCCGGTACAAGTGCCGATCGCTTGAAGGAGATGGCCGAATACGGTCTGCGAAACATGCCGCAGGGAACTACCACGCAGTGGTGGAACTACTGAGTAGTCGCAGGAGCTGACGCGAGAGAGTGGAGTAGGGGATCGCGATCCTCTGCTCCACTTTTGATTACGACATCAGTGAAACATGACGGCTACATCGTGGAATGCTCCTGGAAGGCCGTAAATGTCCATGACAGTGATGATGATCGCGCTTGCCCATCCAGTAGTCAGCAGGAACCAGCCACTTCTCCACGTTCCCATGAACTTCTTGCTACTGGTGAAGTGCAGCAGAGGAAACATCGCGAACGGAAGCTGCAGCGCGAGAATTACCTGACTGAGCACAAGCAGGTCATTGATGCTTCCGTTTCCGCGAATTCCGATGAAGACCACTGCGGGGGCAATCGCGAGACCGCGGGTTATGAGCCTGCGCACCCAGGGCCTGACCCTCCAGTGAGTGAATCCCTCCATCACAACCTGACCCGCGATCGTACCGGTGATGGTACTGCTCTGACCGCTCGCGAGTAGCGCTACGGCGAATAGAGTGCTGGCCGCGACTGTTCCGAGCAACGGAGCCAGCGTCAGAAAGGCAACGCGAATCCAGTCGGTGGCTTCGTTGAAGAGATACGTCGTGCCGCCCACGACAACGCTGGTCTTGCCAAAGAATACTGAAGCGGCGAGGACAAGGATTGCGGCGTTGATGAAGAACGCGATGAAGAGCGCCAGCACCGAGTCCATCGTGTTGAACTTGATCGCTGTAGCAATGGCTTTCTTGTCCTTTTTTACTGCTCGCGTCTGCACCAAAGCGGAATGCAGATACAGATTATGTGGCATCACAGTGGCGCCAATAATTCCGACTGCCACGGTCGCCATGCCCGCCTGAGCGAGCGACGGCGTGATGATAGCGCGTCCCATCTCCGCGAAGTTGGGGATTGTTCGCGGGAGTACAAACAGTTCCAGGAAGA
>JBDTAZ010000098.1:0-14982 GCA_039924325.1 Gemmatimonadaceae bacterium | reverse complement strand
TCGCTGAAGGCGATCGTTGCCACAAATGCATTCGGGCTTGGTGTCGACAAACAGGATATGCGGTTTGTAATTCACTATCACTTTCCCGGTTCAATAGAGTCTTACTACCAGGAAGCCGGCCGCGCAGGCCGTGACGGAGTGCCCGCAACGTGCACACTGCTGTATAGAGTCGAAGACAAACGCATTCAATCGTACTTTTTGGGCGGTAAGTACCCCGAGGTATCCGAGGCCGCACGCGTCGCCATCGCTCTTGAGAAGTACGACGCCGGAGTTCTCGCTCCACTTACCGACCTTGCCGAAGTCACCGGCATCGCCAGACGAAAGGTGAAGATCGTGCTGGCGTTGCTGAAGAAGCACGGGTTGGCACGTGAACACAGAGGCAATCACTGGCAGCGATTGCGCGACAACCTTACCTCAATCGACCTCACCGCAGATCTTACGGACTACGAGGAGCGTCGCTCCAGAGACCAGGCGCAGCTTAATACGGTTATTCAGTTCTGCCAGACCACCGGCTGCCGCACGCGATTCATTCTTGAACACTTCGGCGAGGACATCGAGCCGGGATGGAACTGCGGGAATTGCGACGCGTGTGACCAGATCTCCGCATGGGAACGCCTGCGATCAGCGTGAGGTAGCAGCTGCCAGTGTCTCCCTCGACAAAACTGCCTTAGCTTTAGAGCCATGCCGATTTCGCCGCTCGCGAAACAGTTATCCCGACGCACACGCGGGTTGTTCCTGGTCTTCCTGGGTGCGTGGCTGATCCCCCTATTTGTCGACTTCCCGGCACGTTACGAAGCCCGAATAGATGGAGCCTTCGAATTTGTCGCGATTATCGCGCTGTTCCTGCAACTGGGGATCTGGACAAGCGTTCTCGTCACCTACTGGTCGCGCTCCTACATCGAGCGTCACGGACGCGACCGTAGCGATGCAACCACGATCCAAGCTATATCCATCGTCATAAAGGTCGCGCTCTGGATCATTCTCGGCGTACTGACGTTGGAAGAGGGTTTCCATCAAAATGTAACCGCGCTGGTCGCCGGACTTGGCGTCGGTGGCATTGCAATCGCCTTCGCGCTCCAAAATGTTCTCAGTGATTTGTTTGCAGCGATGTCAATCGTCACCGACAAACCATTCGTGATCGGCGACTCCATCACAGTGGACAGCTACTCCGGGAAGGTTGAATACATCGGCCTCAAGTCCACACGCGTTCGCTCAGATACCGGCGAGCAGATTGTATTTGGAAACAGCGACATACTCAAGGGCAGGATCCGTAATTACGGTCGCATGGATGAGCGCCTCGCCGTACTGACTACCAGTGTCGCTGGAAGTACTCCCCCGGAGCGCCTCGTTCGTGTCCCAATGATGATCCGCGAGATCATCGAAAATATTCCAAATACCCGCTTCGTTCGCTCGTCTCTTACAGCGATCGGCGCAACCACCATCGACTTTACGACCCGTTACTACCTCACAGATCCCACCTACCAGGTGTATGTCGACGCGCAGCAAACCGTGATGCTCGAGATTATGCGTCGATTAAAAGCCGACGGGACCACGCTTGGCGTGGAGGTGGAAGGCGCGATGAAGGAGAAGGTGGCAGGCTTACGCGACCCCATGCCCCTTATCTGATCCTACCGATCTATTCTCGCGATATTGCATGTGCCGCCGCACCCTTGAGTCGAACAATCATCGCGTTGAGACCGACCTCCCGCGCATTCAAACCCATGCCGGTCATGAGCGTCTGGACGAAATCGGTAGGGATGCCTAGTGTGACTTGCGGCGGCTGATTGTTAACGGCCGCGAATACTATCGCGAGGACCGCCGCAACAGTCGGCGACTGACGCACATTAACGTCCGCATAAAAATGCATCAGGCCGTCGTGCAGTTCTGGAAATATATCTACACGCGTTTGGCACTCAGGAACTGTAAACTCACTCCGATCTACGTCACGGTAACGATCCGGAACTGGCTCAAGTTTCCGTGAGTACTGAACGAGCGCCTGCATCCTCTCGTTCCGATCCATGGCCGTGAATCGCCGAAGGACACGCGCTATGGATTCGGGTATTTGCTCAGACGAACTGCTCACAGTTGCATGCCGATTACTTGTTCTCCCCGATGCCACTTTTGGAAACGAGCTGTGCAGCGAGTACGGTCTGAATTACGCTGGTGATATTGTTGGTCGCGCCCTCCGCCGCACTCGTACCATCGCTCGAAATATTGATAATCCGTGCCTGTGCCAGCGCACCCGCGATCGTCGGTGCAATCTGTGGCAGCAACTCAATCTGCCGATAACGGAAATAGCTCTCTCCACCAGCCTGAATGGCAGCGTTTACCTTCGCAATGCTCTCCGCGTTCGCAGTCGCAACACGAGTGATCCGAATCGCCTCCGCATCCGCCGCAGCCTCTGCTTCGATCTTTACCCTCTCGGCGTCAGCACGCGCCTGCGCAATTTGCGTCGCCTCGAGCTCAGACGTGCGCTGAACCGCGAGTGCATCCTGCTTCAGCGCTTCGGCCTGCGCAATCAACGCGGCATTGGAGGCCTTCGTCTGCTCGAGTTCGCGTTGCTTGTCGGAGATCGCTCGCTCAGCATCCAGCTGCGCCTCCTTCGCGCGACGTGCCTGTTGCGCGGAAACAATGTCTGCATTCGCCTGTGCCTCCGCGGCGGACTGACGACGGCGAGCGTCCGCCACTTCCGACTGAACAACCTTGATATTCAGCGAATTGAAACCGAGACCGAGGTCAGTAAGTTCGCGTGAGCACGCTTTACGGATGATCACAGCCAGTGGGTCGTCGTCATCATCCACTACCGGTACTTCCGTCAACGCCATGGGCGACGAAACTGGCGCCGTCAGGGCAGTTCCCACTGACCCGGCAGCCAACTGCTGCGCGGGTATTGCCCGAGGCGCCGTCTTGGCTGAAAACAGCTGATCGTGCGTGAGCAGATTGATCGCGCGTCGCCCAGAACTTGAAAGCAGATCGGTGATCGTACTCATCTGATCCGGCTCCGGCTTGGCGAAGAACCTGTTGGCCGCCGTCTTGATCATCGCATCCGTCTCGCCTACCGAAACGATCGCACTCGCGAGCACGCGCACCTTGATTGGCTGCGGATGACCGTTGTCGTCCACGTCGGCGGTCTGATCGGTAATGTCGAGATCTACGTTGATCACCTTGCTCGACAATGTCGTTCCCGTCGTGAGCAACGGGATTTCCTTGGACTTCCCCGGTCCGCGGTAAATCACGGTCCCGCCGCCCGTCCAGCTTACGAGCCGGATCGTTCCCGCTTCGACATTTCGCAGGAAAGACGCGACGATTGTTGGAATCAGAATCAGGACGATAAAAACGACGCCGACAATCAGTAGGATGGATTCCATGAGTTATTGAATAGTTGGTGGAATAGCAGTCACGTTAAGCTTTTCGTTCGTGCTCAACATACGACACGATACAGCGACTTCGAGCGGCGTCCACTTCCTCTACGCGCAATACATCCCCGGCACGCACCCTCACGCCCAGCGACCGGTCGTCGGCTCGCAGTGTGCCGAGGCACTGGACGATCTGACCGTCAACCTCGACTGAGATCAACCCCTGGCCATTGTCGTCGAACCCACTTGCCGCGCGCGCCTCGCTCATCAGACTGCTTTCGAGCGTCATCGCAGGGTTGGATGCGAACCGGAACAGGAATCGCCACAACGGTCGAACGAGCGCCGACTCGAACAGCAGCGCGCCGCCCACGGCAAGGATGGCAAGGAGCGCCCCGCCGAGAAACGGTCGAGCAATTACACCGGTGAGACCAAACCCGACCAGAAGGCTGAACAAGACTCGTGGTGACGCGAGCGACAGCAACGCCGATTTGATGCCACCGGCTGAGTGCGCGTGGCCGACGTGCGCGTGGGCCGTGTGTGTGTGCCCACCATGCGTGGGGCCAGCGTGAGTGGGGCCAGCGTGCGTGACGCCGGTCGCATGACTGCCGCCCGAGGTACCGTCATGGCCGGCGTGCGCCAAGCCAGTCGCCGCCATGGCCACGAGCCCGGTCCCACCCAAAACCAGCGCGAACATGTAAGAGTCCATGACTGCTGCCCAATATACGCCGCCCCAGCCATGCCGAGCAGCAAAGTTCGTCGGGCGGGGGCTGTAGGCTAGACGGCCGCCGGCAGCAGCGCCCTGTGCCAGCTATCTGCGGTGCTGGTCTCAAATCGCCCTTTCCATTCCCAGACCGTCTGCACGCTCAGATCGAACACCCGAGTATCACCACCGATCGACCCTTTTTCAGCCTGCTCAGCGAACCCAGCTCGGTCGGTGGCCCGGATCGACCCGTCGCTGAACCGGTAATAGACACGCGCGTTGCCGAGAAGCGACGTGCCGATTTGTTTTTCAAGAGCCTGTAGCACCCGAAACAGCGCGTCGAGTGAGCAACCAGACGCATTCTCTTCGCTTTGGTCTACTCCGATCGTGAGAAACCGGTTATCACGCCACTCGCGCGCCGCGGTGAGCGGAGATCCGTGCGCTCGCCAGTCTTCGAGGTACTTGTCGACGCTCTTCAGCAACGTTGCGGCGTCATCGCGGGAGAGTTCGTCGGCGCTCCCGAAGATCCACACGCGCGCGTCATTCGGTAGGGAAGAAAAAGCAACAAGGGGCATGTCGCAATATAATCGCGACACACCCCTTCAAGCCGTCCGGCAGTACCCCCGTCTTGTACTAGAACCCGCTGGCGGCAGCCTGTTGCATCGCCGCGTGATTCGCAGCGCTTCCCTCAGCACCAGAACCGCCGGAGCGGCTGCGGATCGCGTCTTCAAACGCTGCGAGTTCGATTACCATCGCCGCGCGAAGATGTTCTATATCCTCTGTGGCGCCCTCGCCTTTCCAGATCTTATCGATCTGCTGCACTGTGCGGATTGCGCCAACGTTGAGAGCGGCACCGCGTGTACGCGTAACGATGGCGTTCAGAAGCGGCACGTCCGCCGTACCAACCTGCGCCTGAGCAAGCGCGTCATCAAGTTCATGGAGCACCTGGTGTGCGATTGCTAGCATGGGTTGAATCGTGCGTGAGTAGAAGCGGAGTCGCTTGCTCATCTCACGCCACGACTCCCAACGTACCGGCGAGCGCTCCATCGCGCGATTGATTCGTCCCGCGAACGGCTGGATAGCTATTGGCTTCTTGACGAAGTCGATTGCGCCATATCCAAGCGCAGTCTCGACAGTCTCAATGTCTGCCTGCGCTGTGCAGCACAACACAGGAATGTCGCGAAGATGCGGCATGCTGTATTTTTCCTTGAGCAGGTCCAGGCCATTCATGTCCGGCAGCATCATGTCGGCGATGACCATGTCGATAGGCTGCGTCCGAAGCTGCTGTAGTGCCTCAGCACCAGTGTGCGCTTCGCAGTAGGCATAACGCATCCGTTTGAGCAGAGCGGAGATGATGTGGCACGTGACGAGGTCGTCTTCGATGATCTGGATCATAATGCAATTATCGGCTGCATTATCGGGGACTGTAGAGGGGTAAAATGGCCGCCCCGGCGACAATGTACGATTGCGGTCAGGCGGCTACGGCGTGCGATGGGAAGGCGGCATCGAGTGCTTCACGGACGCGAGCAAATTCGACCTCCATTTCCTCCACGAGCGCTCTCGCACCAGTCATATCGTGCTTCTGCCCGGCCCCCTGCAACGCCGCGCCAATTGCCGCCATCCCGGTTGCGCCCATGTTGCCACTACTCCCTTTCAGCGCATGCCCGGTACGCTCGACCGACGGCATATCCGCCCCGTCTACAGCCAGATGCAGAGTTACAAGACGCGAAGAAGTGTCCGAAACGAATGTTCCTATTAGGCGGTTCACAAACTCCTCGCCACCTTCTGCCATATCCGCCAGATTGTCCAGCACCGTCAGATCGACGCAGGTGGACGTCCGACTCGGGTCGGCGGCGTCTGGGGCAAACTGAGCCGCCAGGGCCGCGACAAGGGCCGGGTCAGCCGCAAAGGATGTCGCCGGAATGGATTGCTCGGGCGCGTGCCGACGCTCCGACCTATCGGCCTGCTTGTTCGCATCGCCGGTGAACACATAGTCGCTGGCGTCAAGCGCCGAAGTCCTGGCGCCTGGCTTGAAGTCGTCAGGAATCCAACACTCCATCGCGGTTTCAAGTTCCTCCAGTGCGATGGGCTTCGGTATGAAGCCGTCCATGCCCGCGTCAAGGCACCGCGCGCGATCCTCACGCATAGCATTCGCAGTCATCGCGATTATCGGAGTGTGTCGACCACCAGACTGCTCCCGCTCGCGAATATGCCTGGTAGCCATGTATCCATCCATCTCAGGCATCTGACAGTCCATCAGCACAAGATCATACGGAAGTTGCGCGAGCATGTCGACAGCTTCCTTGCCGTTCGACGCGATGTCACAGCGATAGCCGAGTTTGTTCAACATGTGCGACGCAACTCTCTGATTCACCGGATTGTCCTCCGCAACGAGCACTCGCGCCCTCGCCTTGTCCTCGTCGCGCACCGCGCTCTTCGTTGTTGTCCTACGCGGGCGCGGCGCAAGCTCGGGCCGAAGGACCCCGCTCAATGCCGACAGTAGTTTCGTAGGACGAATAGGAAGCGAAATTGTCGCGTCTACGCCAGCGGCTAATGCGACGTTCGATGCCGGCTTCTGCCGCGGTTGCGACAGTGCTACTACATTGCGAACCGAGTTGCCAAAATCTCTGCGAAAATCGCGCACGATTCGAAGCGGGTCCGGTCCCAGAGTTGCCAGATCGATGAGCACAAGATCGTAACCGGCGCCTGTAGCACTCTGGCGCAGCAGCAACGCGCGCGCCTCGGCCATACTGCGGGCACCATCCGTCGTAGCGCCCCAATCGTTCGCGTATCGCCTGAGCACGATTCGCGTAAGCTTGCCGCCGACGATCACCAGAACACGAGAACCAGCGATACTTGCCGCATTCGGCGCCTGGATGACACGAGGAGCGTGCTGCGCCACAATAGTAAAATCGAATACGCTCCCCTCGCCGGGCACGCTCTTAACGTTCAAAGAACCGCCCAGCAACCCGACCAGCTGCTTCGATATCGCAAGACCCAATCCGGTGCCGCCGTACTTGCGTGTCGTCGAGTTGTCTGCTTGCTGAAACGGTTGGAACAGGCGGCTACGACCTTCAGCTGTCAACCCGATCCCGGTGTCACTGACCTCGAAACGCAGCGACACCGCATCATCACTATCCCCCGCAACCGACACGTGTACATACACGCGACCCTTGTGCGTGAACTTCAGCGCATTGCCGACCAGATTCAGCAGGATCTGACGAAGTCGCCCCTGATCCGTGCGGACGGTGGTGGGGACGTCATCGTCGATGTAGAACCCAAGCTCGAGCGTCTTCTGAATCGCCTGCTCCGAGAGCAGCTCGACGACCTCTTCGACTGTGGTTCGAACATTGCTGTCGATTATCTCCACCTCGAGCCGACCTGCTTCGATCTTGGAAAAATCAAGAATTTCGTTGATGATCGTAAGCAGCGACTGACCGGATGAATGCACGGTATCCACATACTCGCGCTGCTCCTGATTCAGCCCGGTGTCCAGCAACAAGCCAGTCATGCCGAGCATTCCATTCATCGGGGTGCGAATCTCATGCGTCATGCGCGCAAGGAATTCGCTTTTCGCCTGGTTCGCCTGTTCCGCCTTCTCCATGGCTTCGGCGAGTTCGACCGTCCGGTCTCGAACTTTCTGATCAAGTCCCGCGAGAATCTGTTGCATCTCGCGCATCAGTGTTTCCCGTTCGGTCAACGCACCGCGAATGCTCTCATGCACCTGACCGGCATCCACACGATTCGTGACTGCCGCTGCCGCCGTGGAGAGCTTGAGCTTTCGGATGCGACGTGCGAGCAGGGCAACAAGGAAGGCCTCGATAGCGATGCCAAGGCCGAGAACTAGCACTGAGGAATGCACAGGCCGACTACTCGCGCGGAGCTACTGCGTGAGCCTGCTGGGTTGACCACCCCAGAAAATTGAATCAGCTGTTGCCTGGCGCTCGAAAGAGTGCTGCGTTGACGCTGACTCACTGAACGTCGGCAAACCCTCTCCGGCAATTTGTACTGCCTCCGAGAGGCCGCCAGAGAGTAGCGAGGAGGTGGCATGCAGGCGGCGCTCTATATCGCACAGCATCTGCGATACGTGGCCAAGCTGCTGAGAGGTAATATCCTGGAACTGAAGAGAGCCCATGATTGCGAACAATTCATCTCGCAACTTCGCGCGAACGTCGCCGGACTCCTGCGTGTTCTCGATTGAAGCGTCCTGCGCACCGACCTCGTCCAGTCGATCGACCAGATCGTGGACACGTTCAAGGCCGTCCATCATGCGGGTTGCAGCGACTTCGGTGGCTCTGGCTACTTCGGTGAGCTTCAACGCGCTGTCACGAATTTCCTGGAGGGTGACGCCTTCCAGAGCCTCGCGACTCGTGTGCAGCGTGCACAGGACCTGCGCAATCTCGCTCGACGCCAGCTGCATTACGCTGAGGATGACACCCACTTGATTGCCAGCGAGTTGGGTGTCGTGTGCGTCTTCGCGCAATTCTTCCAACTCACTATCGACCAGACGAAGCATCGTCTCGGAATCGTAGAGAACATCGGCGATGCGGGAGTTGGACATTGGGATTTAAGCAGCTCGGGTTGCCAGCACCGCGTCAATTTTCTCGCGAAGGACCTGCGGAGTGAACGGCTTCACTACATAGCTGTCAACTCCCGCTTCCATTGCGGTGAGGATGTCATCACGCACGCTACGTGCGGTGACCATAATGAGCGGCATCAGCTTCGTCTCTTCGTTCGAGCGAATGGCGCGAGTAAGCTCCGCGCCGCTGACCTTTGGCATGTTCCAGTCTGTAATGACAAAATCCACGGACCCGAGCTTCTCAAGTGCCTCGGCTCCGTCACCCGCCTCCACAACGTCGTTGAACCCGACGCGTTGGAGGGAGTTGACTACGATACGGCGCATTGTGGCCGAATCATCTACAACGAGGAAGCGCATGTGCTTGGCTCCAGAAAGTCTTCGAGGCGCTTCTAGAGGTCGCCGCTGCGAATCACCGCGCGTGCAACCTGATCAGCCTTTTCGAGGGAGTTGTAAGCACCCGAAAGGATGTTTGATCGGATTTGATCGGCGCGCTGTGGATCAAGCGAAGTCGTCGATGTGGTGGTTGTACCCTGACTTGCAAGGGCAAGCCCCTCATCCGAGATCTGGACCGCGTCAGCGCCCCGCGTTGCTGCGACGGGATCTACGGGACCGTTCGACGACGTCGACTGTTGCGTGCGTTGGAGCGCGTCGGCCGCGACGCTGCTGTGAATCTTGTGTACGTGCATGTATTTCCTCCTTGTATTCGAATATCGGGTGTTGGGGGCAGTAACTTTACCGCCGCCCTGACATATAGTGTTTAGCGGATCAGGTTGAGCGTCGGCGCGGTGGCAGGCTGCTCAGGAGCCTTGTAACTCGCCAGGGCGTGGGGCCCGGCATCCAGAGATCTAAGCGCGTAGGCGACGTGCCCGCATAGGTCTGCAAGCGTCTCACGAGCTTCTTCATCGCCGTCAACATCCGCGACAGAATCCATTGCATCGACGTCGGACACGGCGCCTCGCCCGGCGCTGATATTCCGAACTACGGAATCAACCACCCGATCGATATTCTCCTCGAGAATCGATGTCGATGAATGGCCCATCATCTGACCGTGCTACCAATTGTCGTATCGCCAGGCTGCGCGGAGCTGCCTGCTGGCCACTGCGTACGCGCCGCGATAACCCAGGACTCATGCAGGCTTGACGCCATCTCCATGACCTTCGTAAGTCGTCCAATATCGAGGGTCCGCCCGATGGCCAGAATCTCAGTACCGAAATAGGCATACAGCGCGGCAAGGCGCTGTGCCAGCTCCCCGCCTTTCTCACGATCCAGAGACCCCATGAGCTCGATGACAATTGCGGTGGCCTTTTCCAGGCTCGCCGCCTTGCCCTCAAAGTCGCGCTGCTGGATCTGTACCTGCGCGCGTCGAAGCTGAGCCAGAAGGTGCTCGTATAGTAGTGGAACCAGCCATTCCTTCGACCGGCTGACTACATCATTCTCAAGGTACTTGGAGGTATATGCACTATATCCCATGCTGGCCAGTGTCGGGCGAAAAGGAACAAAACTTGAACATTGCGCCGACTCTACGACGACGCGGATAGTGTGGTTAGCCGCGTCTGTCCAGGAAGCGTGTCGCGTCCGTACGATACGCGGGAGGCAAGCCGGCCTGCGATCCTTGTGAAAGCGACTTCCGAACCTCTCGGCCCATGATGTCTCGTTCGATACTGCAGTCATTCGCAAGACGCGCTGAAGCGCTGCCGAGCGTTTCGGCGTTGGAGCGAGCGGCGAAGCTGCGCTTGCGAATCTCCGTCGCGCGCGGTCCCATGAACTGGCCGGATGCAAGCGCCTCGACGAGAGGCGCGAAGCGCTTCCCGCAGAGTGCCGCGTCGCGCGCAAGTCTGTCGCCACGTGATGCCATCTCGAAAAGCGCCGCGAAATTCGCCGTTCGCAACACCGCGTGCTGTGTGTCGAGCAACATCTCGTACTGTGACACAAGGGCATCGAACTCATCGAGCGCCTGCACTGCCTTGGCGTGTGCGGCAAGCGGAACATCACTTGAAAGCGACTTGCTCATGAACCTGTCCCCGTCGTTGTTGTCCCGCTCGAGTTATTACTGCTGGTTGATCCAGACTGGTTCGAGAATGCCGCGAGGAAGGAGTTACCCTGCGCGCGAATCTGCGAGACGAGTGCATCCATGTCGGAGTACTGTTTCAGGAGAGCAGCACGCTGCAGTGCAATCCGCGCGGTGAAGTCAGCCAGGCGGCTTTGCTGAGTAGCTATCGTATCGTTGATCTGTTGACTCTGGGCATCGATTGAACCGCCAGTTTGCGTCCATGCGGTAAGCAATCGATCCACAACCGAACCAAAGCCCTGCGTCAATGTCAGACTGCCTATGGCGCCGGGTGCGGTCCCGAGATACGCGATGCTCAAACCGTCAACGGGAGTTCCCGTGGCTCCAACCAGTTGGCGACCAGAACCTGTTGCGGTATATCCACCAATTGTGCCTTGCACGTCCTGGCCAACTGAGCTACCAGCTGCAATTCCCAGTTGCGTGTTGGGTGAGCCGGTGCCGGAGTAAGCGATCGAGAAACCCGCAGCGGATCCATAGGAATTGTGTTGAATTTGAACCTGACCGCCGACAGCGGTAGCGCTAAGTGACAGTATGCCGTGACCCGCGGCGGTAACATTCATCCCGCCGAAGTTCAGAGAGCCGCCCCCCTGGTTGTTCGCCGTCAACGTGAGGGCGAGCGGTGAGGAGCCACTGGACGTGGACTGAACAGATACATGTCCGTTCAAAAATGACACGGTCGCCGTGGAACCGAGAGACGACTGCAACTGCGTCACAAAATCCGCGACAGTGGATGACGCTCCAACGGTAAACGTACCCGTGTAGTTGGTGCCATCACCCGCGGTTCCCGAGTACGCGATCGTGTCTCCGGCGACGACACCCGCGGACGTCCCTGGAGTCGACTGCAAACCAGTCAACAGCGTGGAAGATGACGCTGCGATTCCCGTCGAGTCGAAAACCGAGGACGCCGACTGCAAGGCGCGGTTTTGCGGAGTCCCGAACGACGCATTCAGCGCGTCTACGATCTGCGCAGTGGTCATGCCTCCGGCCAGCTGGATCTGCGCACTCGCTTGCGAGACGCTGTCGGTCACGGTCATCGTGTCCGGAGCGCCGGGCTGGTTATACACTCCGCTGAAGCCCGACCCAAGTACCTGAGCCTGCGCACCAGGCTGCGTGATATTTACGTCGTAGTTACCAGGCTGCGTCACTGATGTGGAGGCAGCATAGACCAACGACGGATTCGTCGACGTACCCGATTCCATGAACAGCTTGGTGACGTCGGCGTAACGAGTGTTGAACGCCGTGGTGAACTTGCTCGAGTCGAACGACAGGTGTCCGTCGGCAGTGATCGATATTCCGACTGTGTCCGGAGTTGCCATGTCTGCCGCAGCGCCGGCAACGGGTGCCAGCATCGACTGGCTGAGCGCGCTGCGCGCCGTACGAAGCAACGTGTCGTTATACAGCGTTGGATTGCTACTCGGATCAGAGCCCGGCGTCTGCTGAGCCTTGATGTAATCGACCACTGAATTATACGCGCTGACGTAGTTCTGTACCGCTGTCGTAGCCGCGGACGTGCTGAGGGAAACGCCTACCGTCGCGATCGTGTTCGGGTCAGCCGCTGTTAGATTGAGCGTCGTGTTGGCAATAACATCCGATACGGTGTTGCTCGCCCGCGTGAATGCGACGCCGTCAACGGTGAACTTGGCGTCGGCCCCGGCAACGAGCTCACGCGCACGTCCCGTCGATGTGGTCGCGAATGCGCCAAAATCCAGTCTTCCGCCGCCCTGGTTGTTCGCGACGATCTGAACGGAAAGGCTGCTCTGGCCAGATGTCCCGTCACTCACCACAATGTGCCCTGAGGCATCGACACTCGCGGTGGCGGGGCGCGCGCCGGCGCCAAAACCCGTCGTCGGGTCATTCAGCTTGTCGAGCAACGTCTGAACGGTGTCGCCGGTACCAACCGTGTACGAGATGTTCACCGCTGACCCATCGCCGCGCGTCCCCGATATGGTAAGCGTATCGCCTACTTGGGGCGCAGCGGCCGAGCCGCCATTCCAGAGGTTGCTGATCAGCGTTGACGCCGTGGCGGCGGTTGTCGCATTGCCATCCGTCATCGCGCCGCCCTGAATCTGCTGTGCCACTGATGATCGCCCGCCTGTCACTATCCCGAGTTGCTGCAGCGCATTGCCGCTGTCCACGAAACTCGTGGTGTTGCGTACATCGAGATAGTACTGTGTGGCTCCGTTGACTGTGGTACTCTGAACAGTCGCCTGGATCCCGCTCAGTGCCGAAAGCTTGGCTGCGATCGACGTGAGTGAGTCGCTCGCAAGATCGATAGAAACCGACTGGCCGCCAACTGTCACCGTCTGCGCGCCGGGCGCCGCGGTCAATCCGAGCTGAGAGCCGATGCTCGCTGTGGCGGATGCAAAATTGTCGCTCTGCGCGCCGGCACTCGTTACATGCTTGATCGTCGAATTGCCGTCAACCCATCCGAGTTGCTGCGCAATGTTCTGCGCGCCATCAACGAGGTTGATGCCGGCGGCGCCAGTCTGTGTGCTGGTCAGCACCAATCGCTGAGCGTTGGACGAATCAGCCACGATTGCGGCGGAGATTCCGCTGGCGTTGAGGCCCGAATTCACGGCGTTGATCTTGTCCCGGACGGATGTCAGGGTGTCAGACGCGGCGATTGTGACCGTCTTGCCGTTGATTATGAAATCACCAGCAAGTCCGAGCGGAGCGGAGCTGCTTGCGAACGTGTTGCCCGAGATCTTCTCTGCCTGGGCAGTCTGAAGCACCTGGACCGCATAGGTTCCCGGCGATGCACCGCTAAGCGCGGAGGCGGAGAGGATACTCTGCCCATTGGCCGCGGTTGCGTTTGAGACATTCGCGGTGACACCCTGGAACGCAGTCCCCGTGCGCATCGGACTGGTCGCAGTTTCCAGGTTTGTGAGCAACCCGCTGTAGGTTTGGTACGCACTCAGCTGAGCCTGTGCGGTCGTGATGCGAGTTTGCATCGCGACGCCAGGCTGCGATTGGGCCTGGATGATTGAATCGACCAGCGTGCTGTAGTCGAACGTGCTTCCCAGACCTGGGAATGAACCTACTGGAGTGCTCATGATCTATTTCCTCTTTATGCGACGAGCCCGTAGAAGCCCATTTGGACTTCTACGGTCTCGTAGCCGAGCTTGGGGAGGCAAGAGATTCCTCTCCGCTGCCCTTACCCGGTTGGTTCTTACTGGAAGAGCTTCAGGACGCTCTGCTGGCTCGAATTCGCCTGCGCAAGCATCGCTGTTCCAGCCTGCTGCAGAATCGACAGCTTGCTGAAGTTGGTGTATTCCTGCGCCATGTTGGTATCGCGGATGACCGACTCTGCGGCCGACACGTTCTGGTAGAGCGAGGCAACGTTGGTGCTTGCGTAGTTGAGCCGGTTCTCAGCTGCACCGAGCGAACCGATGACAGTGTTGACCGATGAGACAGCGGCCGTCACGGAAGCGAGAGCCGCGGTTGCATTTGCGTAAGTATCCACAGAAACACCGGAGAGGTTCAGTCCGGTCGCCGAGCTGGCGCGAAGATCGCCGAGGGTTACGCTGACGAGGTTGTCAGAGTCCGAGGTAGCTCCGCTGCCGACGCGGAAGGCAGCCGACGGGCTTGCAGACGTGATGATGGTGCCGGTAGACGCTGTCGCCGCGCCTGAGAAGCTGAATGCTACGCCGAGCTTGTCGAAGTTGGCCGATTGCGCGCCGACGCCCGAGACGGTAAGTGTCTGCGACACGGTACCATCGCTAAGCGTGATGTGTGTGGCGTCCGCTGCGGTAATCGTGTACGTCGTTGATGGCTGTGCACCTGAGAACTGGATACTCGTAACTGGCGCTGTGCCGGTACCAGCGTTGGTGACACCGAAACCGCCATTCAACAGCTGAGATCCCTGATAAACGGTGCTACCGACCGTACGGTTGATTTCCGCGTAGAGCTGGGTGAACTCTGCCTGAATCTTGGCGCGATCGTTGTCGGTTACGTTGGAGGATGCAGACTCGGTGGCGAGCTGCTTCATACGATCCAGGATCGAAGAGATGGTCGACGTTGCGCCGTC
This sequence comes from Gemmatimonadaceae bacterium, assembly GCA_039924325.1. GTDB lineage: Bacteria > Gemmatimonadota > Gemmatimonadetes > Gemmatimonadales > Gemmatimonadaceae > Fen-1247. The sequence goes on along the minus strand of JBDTAZ010000098.1, from coordinate 252 downwards.
TGCGATCTGAAGAAGCGAACTGGCCTGCGATGCGTTCTGCTGAGCCTGCATCAGTCCGACGCCGTTGTTACGGAGCGAGTTGGCAATGCTCATACCTGCTGCGTCGTCGCCTGCACGGTTGAGACGGAAACCAGATGACAGCTTCTGGATCGAGCTGGTCAGCTGGGTCTCGTTCGTGCTGAGGTTATTCAACGCGTTCATCGAGTTGATATTGTTCTGAATAAACATTACGGTGCAGCTCCTTTGGTGGTT
>JBDTAZ010000097.1:0-3249 GCA_039924325.1 Gemmatimonadaceae bacterium | reverse complement strand
CCCTATTCACCGGGCATCGGGTTCGAGCGACTCATCATCGTGTCGGGGCAGGGCGCGACGGATCCTACCACCGGCAAACTTGTTGGACCCGATACGGCGAGTCAGACTCGGCAGTGTCTCGCAAATATCCGCGCGATTCTTCAGGCGGACGGATCCGATCTGCAATACGCGCTTCGGTGCGGTGTCTTTCTGATCGACATGAAGGAATTTGCGTTGATGAACGGCGTTTACCAGGAGATGTTCGGAGATCACCGGCCTGCACGCACGACGATTCAGGCGGCCGGTTTGCCTGGTGAAGGGATGCGAGTTGAAATCGACTGCATCGCATACCGGCCGGATCGGTAACAATTCGACGGATGCGCGTACTCAGGGCTGAAGAGTACCGCCGCATGCCGTGGCGTAACGGCGGTGGCGTAACGGCCGAAGTCGCGATCGGCCCGGCTGGTGCGACGATCGAAGACTTTGACTGGCGAGTCAGCATGGCGCTCATGGGAGTCGACGGGCCATTCTCCAGTTTCCCAGGAAAAGATCGAACGCTCATGGTACTGCGAGGTAACGGATTGCAACTGTCGATCGCGGAAGGCGCGCCTTGCGATCTGACTCGCGATTCGACCCCATTCGAATTTTCCGGCGATGTTGCCGCGCACGCCGCTCTGCTCTGCGGGGCGGTCACCGATCTCAATGTCATGACGGATCGGGCGCGACTACAACACACGGTGCGACGATTGCCGGTTGCCGAGAATATCGAACTTGCGATTGAGTCGCCGGTGGCGCTGCTCGTCTGCGGAGATGCCGATGCGCGAATCGGCGTGGACGTTGGCCAGAACCAGCGCTCTGTGGAACTAGCTGCGCTGGACGCGTTGCTCATTGAAGACGCGCCGACCAGACTGCGGATACACGGCAGCGGGCTGGCTTTAGGCTACCTGATCGAGATCCGGGAGAGACGATCGAGTCATTGAGCGTCCAATCCCCCGAACGTGGCACGCATCCCATCGGGTCGCCATGAGATGCATATTATGAGCGCAGTCGTTCCCCTTCACCGCTCACACCAGCCCTTCGTTCGATGCGACTCGTATCTCTCCCGCTCATCATCTCGCTAAGCGCGATCGCTGCTGTCCCTGCGACGCCCGTCACTGCGGCGCCATCCGCCGACATACTTGGTTTTACGCCGGCGTCATCACGTGCCGAGCAGGAATGGGAGGCAAAGTTTCGCGCGTTGCCTGATCCTGCGAGAATGCGCGCAGATATGAAGCGCTTGAGCGCGTATCCACATCATGTTGGCTCGCCGTACGACAAGGCCGACGCCGAGTGGCTGCTGACGCAATTCAAGGATGCAGGATGGGATGCGCATATAGAGCAATTCGACGTTTTGTTCCCGACACCGAAGGAACGAAAACTTGAAATGATTGCGCCGACGCGATACGTGGCGAAGCTTACAGAGCCACCGGTACCCGGCGACCCGACGACGTACCAGACGTCACAGCAACTTCCGCCGTACAACGCATACTCGATTGATGGCGACGTCACGGGGCCGCTTGTGTACGTCAACTACGGAATACCGTCCGATTACGACGAGCTCGCGCGGCGCGGGATATCCGTAAAGGGTGCGATCGTCATCGCGCGCTACGGAAAATCCTGGCGCGGTGTCAAACCGAAGCTCGCGGGCGAGCATGGTGCAATTGGCTGCATCATCTATTCGGATCCGGCCGACGACGGTTACACTCAGGACGACACCTTTCCGGTCGGCCCGGCGCGCGCTCCGAACAGCGTTCAGCGCGGAAGTGTGATGGATATGACACTTTACCAGGGCGATCCACTGACTCCGGGCGTGGGGGCGACCAAGGATGCAAAGCGTCTCGCGCTAAAGGACGTAAAGGTGTTCACAAAGATCCCCGTCCTCCCGATCTCATACGCAGATGCAAAGCCGCTTCTCTCGGCGATCACTGGCGACGTTGCGCCAAGTGACTGGCGTGGTGCGCTACCGATCACCTACAAGATCGGGCCTGGCGCGGCGCGCGTGCATCTCGTCGTGAAATCGAACTGGGACATCAAACCCGTTTACGATGTAATTGGGCGGCTGACCGGCAGTACTCAACCTGATCAGCTGGTCATTCGCGCGAACCACCACGATGCGTGGGTGAATGGCGCGGACGATCCGCTATCTGGTTTGGTCGCCGAACTCGAGGAGATGCGTGCGCTGGGCGCCCTCAAGAAACAGGGTTGGAGTCCGAAGCGTACCATCATCTACGCAGCGTGGGACGGTGAGGAGCCGGCGGTGCTCGGTTCCGCCGAGTGGGCTGAGACGCACGCCGCGGATCTTACGGAGCATGCGGTTGCGTATCTGAACTCCGACAACAGCGGCCGAGGATATTTGAGCGTAAGTGGATCGCATATACTCGAGAAGTTCATCAATGGTGTAGCGGCTGACATCACCGATCCGGAGACTGGCGCGACGTTGGAACGGAGGATGCGGGCCGCGAGAGAATTGCGCGCTCCGGCAGCGCGTCGCGACTCGACGCGGAATACCGGCGATATTCAGATTGGCGCACTCGGATCCGGCTCTGACTACACCACTTTCCTGCAGCACCTTGGCATTCCATCGATGGACTTCGGCTTTTACGGAGAAGGTGGTCGCGGCTCCTATCATTCGGCATACGACGATTTCTATTGGTACACACACTTCTCCGACTCGAGTTTTGTGTACGGTCGTGCACTTGCGCAGACGGTTGGGACCGCAATAATGCGACTCGCCGATGCCGACGTGATTCCGTACGACTATACGGATCTGGCTGAGACGGTGAAGGGCTACGCCGGAGAGCTTAAACGACTGGTGAGCGGGATGGCCCAGGATGCTGTAAAGCACAATAGAGAAGTTCGCGATAGCACATTCTTTCTCACGACCGACCCACGTCATCCAATGGCTGCGCCGACGATCGAGGCCGAAGTGCCGAAGATCGATTTTAGTCCACTCGATAGTGCGATTGCGCAACTTTCGGATGCTGCCAATAAATACAACACGACGTTTACAAACACACTGGACAGTGCTACGACGTCTGGAGATTTCGCTGCACTAAACACGCGACTGATCAGGAGCGAGCACACTCTGACCTCCGATGCTGGATTGCCGGGTCGCCCATGGTTCAAGCATCTACTTTATGCCCCCGGTGTGAACACGGGCTACGGAGTGAAGACCATTCCTGCTGTACGCGAAGCCATCGAGGCGAAGGACTGGGCGCTGGCGAGGACCGA
>JBDTAZ010000096.1:0-3192 GCA_039924325.1 Gemmatimonadaceae bacterium | reverse complement strand
GTGGCCCGGACACGCGGCAGAAGAAGTCGAACGTCTAATCACTGTACCGGTGGAAGCCGAGATGAACGGCACGCCGAATCTGAAGGTGATGCGATCAATCTCGCTTTACGGCCTTTCGGATGTGATCATGACATTCGACGATGGTACCGATACGTACTTCGCACGCCAGCAGGTTTTCGAACGTATTCCCGACCTGTCGCTGCCAGACGGTGTTTCATCGTCTGTAGCGCCGATGGCATCTCCGTCCGGACTCGTTTACAGGTACGTCGTCCAGAGTCCCGATCGCTCCGCGATGGAGCTGAAGATTATTCAGGACTGGGTACTCCAGAAACAGTACAAGTCGGTGCCTGGCGTCGCGGACATGTCGTCCCTCGGCGGTGAGACCATGCAGTACCAGGTTCTCGTCGATCCGACGAAACTTGCTGGAGCGGGCCTGACGGTTGGTTCGCTGGCCACCGCGCTTGACGCGAACAACGGAAATGCAGGCGGCGGTTTCTACTCCGAGGGCGGTCAGTTCTACTACGTTCGTGGCCTTGGGCGACTCAACACGCTCGAAGATATTGGGAACACGGTCGTTGCTGTTCAGAACGGAACGCCAATCCTGGTCAAGGACATCGGTTCAGTTGTAATCGGACACGCGCCTCGACTCGGGCAGTTTGGATTCAACGACCAGAACGACGCAGTTGAAGGCGTGATCCTGATGCGCACTGGTGAACAGGCTCAAACTGTCCTCAAGCGTGTGCAAGCAAAGACTGCGGAACTGAACGCCACTATACTCCCCAAAGACGTGAAGGTGGTTCCGTTCTACGACCGCAGCGATCTGATCGCGCTGACGACCAAGACAGTTGAGGACAATCTCCTTCGCGGCATTGTGCTCGTGATCGTGGTCCTGATCTTCTTCCTTTATGATATCCGTTCAGGCCTGATCGTAGCGGTGTCGATTCCGCTGGCGTTGATGTTCGCATTTATCTGTCTTGACCTCAGGCATATTCCGGCGAACCTGCTATCGATCGGAGCAATCGACTTCGGGATACTTGTGGACGGCGCCGTCGTAATGGTTGAGAACATTCACCGTCAGCTAGGTAAACGGTATGGCACGACGTACGACCTCAAGGCGGTGATAGTCGAGGCGGCGGCGGAGGTTGATCGGCCGATTGTGTATGCAATCGCGGTGATCATCGCCGGCTTCCTTCCTATCTACGTTTTGTCGGGTCCATCGGGACGACTTTTCAAGCCAATGGCGGACACAACGATCTTCGCGATGATCGGGTCGCTCCTGGTGACGATCACATTGCTGCCGGTTGTGTGCCGGGTGGTATTGCGTAATGGAGTGAAGGAACGTCGCAATGCCGCCTTCGAGTGGGTGCTCGACCGTTATAAGGGTGGTCTTGAGTGGAGCCTTGCTCACGCCAAGTCGGTTGTCTGGGCGTCAGTCGCCATCGGCGTAGCATGCCTACTCCTCGTCTCGCAGATCGGCGGCGAGTTCATGCCAAAACTCGACGAGGGCGCGTTATGGGTACGGGCGACGATGCCGTACACCGTCTCGTTTGAGGAATCTTCCAAGATCGTGCCGCAGATCAGAAGGATTCTCAAATCGTTCCCGGAGGTTACAGATGTTGCCTCCGAGCACGGACGACCGGACGACGGCACGGACCCGACTGGATTTTTCAATGCGGAGTTCTACGTCGGGCTCAAGCCGTATGGCGACTGGAGCGGCAAGTACCGCACCAAGGCGGAGTTGACCGCGGCAATCGACAAGAAGCTGCGCGTCTTCCCGGGAGTGACTTTCAACTACACGCAACCTGCTGAAGACGCAGTTGACGAGGCCGAGACGGGGCTGAAGAGTTCGCTGGATGCCAAGCTGTTCGGCCCGGACCTGAGCGTCCTCGAGGATCGCGGCTCCCAGGTAAAGCGTGTGCTGGATGGGATACGCGGCGTGAGGGAGGTGACCCTTGTTCGGGAGCTGGGGCAGCCATCACTAACAGTCACAGCAGATCGTGTGAAGATGGCGCGTTACGGCCTGAACGTGGCCGACGTGAACGGATTGATCGAGGCCGCCGTCGGCGGGGTCGCGGCAACCCAGGTCGTTCAGGGCGAGCAACTATTCGATCTCGTCGTGCGACTGCAGCCGCAGTTTCGGGAGACTGCGAGTCAGATTGGAGACATCCTTATAGCGACCCCGAGCGGTGCGCAGATTCCGCTTAAGGAAGTGACGACACTCAAGATTGATAATGGCGCGTCGTTCATCTACCGGCAGGACAACTCCCGCTACATCGGACTTCAGTATTCGGTCGTGGGCAGGGATCTCGCTGGTGCGGTGGAAGATGCTCGCGCACAGGTTGCGCGCAAGGTGAAGTTGCCACCCGGCTATTCGATCGTTTGGGGCGGGGAGTTCGAGGAGTACACTGCCTCGCGTCGCCAGCTTCAGATTGTGCTGCCGTTAACGTTGGCCGTGATTTTCATTCTGCTATTTGCGCTATACCGCAACTTCAAATTTCCATTCATCACTGTTGTCGGGGTGCTATTGTCTGCCCCGCTTGGGGGGTTGGTGGCGTTGTGGATATCCGGAACACCATTTTCGGTATCATCGGGGATAGGTTTTCTTGCGCTATTCGGGGTGTCGGTGCAAACCGCAGTGGTATACATCTCCTACGCGAACGAGTTACGCATCAATGGGCTCGGAATATCCGCTGCGACGCTCGACGCCGCGTTACTTCGATTGCGCCCGATCATGATGACGGCGCTGGTCGCGGCACTGGGCCTGCTCCCAGCCGCATTCTCGACCGGGGTTGGTTCAGACTCGCAGAAGCCATTCGCGATGGTCATTGTCGGCGGACTCTTCTCGCGGCTTCTTCTGAGCATCTTCCTGATGCCGGTGCTCTATCAGATCGTATCGCGAGAAAGCGACGAGTTGCACGTATGATCGTTGCCAGCTTCACCGGCTGCGTCATCCAAAGCAGCAGTTGCGCCGGTACTGACTGCAGCGTGCGGTAACCGTTTCAAATACCGCAGATGGTGCCCGGTGATCAATTCGATCACCGGGCACCTTTTTACGCTACGGCAGCGGGTCGCCGTTCGGAAATACCTTTACTGGTCTGGACAGGTTTCCCGTCCGGCCAACGGCATAGACCCATACTTCCCGTGGCGTAAGGCTACCGCGCGCGGCGAGCAGCTGCGTATCGACTTTGCCGG
>JBDTAZ010000095.1:0-6339 GCA_039924325.1 Gemmatimonadaceae bacterium | reverse complement strand
CTACCAACTGAGCTACACCCGCAATGCCCATTCAAAAGAGCCACAGATCGGGATTGAACCGATGACCGCTCGATTACGAATCGAGTGCTCTACCACTGAGCTACTGTGGCGTGATGGCGCAATTCACGGACTACACCAGCGCCGTCCGATCCAACAACGGAATGGCCACCTCGGCCTTCCCTTCATGCCCTCGCGCGGACTCGAACCGCGATGCCTTTCAGCACAAGCACCTCAAGCTTGCGTGTCTACCAATTTCACCACGAGGGCGAACCAAAAACACCACCTGGGAAGAACATCGCCGACGCGGGGGTCGGGTGATGGCCTAACATGGATCCCTGCTTTCGCGGGGACGACTGACGAACTGGATTCCCGCTTTCGCGGGAGTGACGAACGGTGCTAAATCCTGAATACAAATACGGGGCCGACGGGGGTCGAACCCGCGACCTCTCGAGTGACAGTCGAGTGCTCTAACCAAACTGAGCTACGGCCCCTTGAAAGTGCTCCGGAAAGTCTCGACTGTCTCCTCCGGACCCTACAACACACAACCATTCAATTCTCCCGCAAACCGCGCGGGCTCAACAACCTAACCTAAAGAACTTCCAACCCTATAGCCCCAAGGGGAATCGAACCCCTCTCTGCACCGTGAAAGGGTGCCGTCCTAACCGATAGACGATGAGGCCCTAGTCACTCCGTCCCGGGAAAATAGCGCTAACGGGATTCGAACCCGTGTTTGGGCCTTGAGAGGGCCCCGTCCTAGTCCCCTAGACGATAGCGCCATGAAAAATTCCCCGGTTCGTCCGGAGCCTTGCAATATCGCCAATCGCCAGCCCACCGGTCAACCCGTGCCATCCCAATGTTTTAGGCTTATAATAACTCGGCCCAAGCAGCATTCACGGCCTTCCACGAGCCTACAAGTGCGTGTCGTCACCGTCGGTGGTGGTCCCGCTGGTCTCTACTCTGCCCTCCTCCTCAAGAAGGCGGCCCCCGAGCATGACATAACTGTGCTCGAACGCAACGCCCCCGGCGACACTTTCGGCTGGGGAGTCGTGTTCTCGGATCAGACGCTCGAAAACTTCAGAGACGCGGATCTTGAATCCTTCACGCAGATAACGGGCAGCTTTGCCCACTGGGACGACATTGATGTCGTCGTCGGCGACACGACTATCACATCGGGAGGCCACGGCTTCAGCGGCATCGCTCGCCGCACCCTCCTCGACATCCTCGTCCGCCGAGCGGTCGAACTCGGGGTCGACGTGCGCTTTAATTGCGACGTTGGAAGCCTCACCGATCTACGTAAGATTTCGGGCTGCAACAGCCCGGATCTCATAATCGCGGCGGATGGGGTCAACAGCGCCATTCGCCGAGAACGTGCACCTGCCTTTCGCCCACACCTCGATACGCGACCGGCAAAGTTTGTGTGGTTCGGAACAACAAGACCATTCGATGCGTTCACATTCTTCTTCGTCGAAAACGAATTTGGGGTCTTCCAGGCACATTGCTACCGCTTTGAGCCTGGCCTCTCGACTTTCATCGTCGAATGCGACGAAGCCTCATGGCGGCGCGCTGGTCTCGATCGCGCAGACTCAGACGCAACGATCGCGATCTGCGAGAAGTTTTTCGAAAGGTGGCTTGATGGCTATCCTCTGATAAGCAACGCCACTCATCGTACGAAGTCCCCATGGATGAGCTTTGTCCGCGTCACAAACGAAAAGTGGTACGATGACAATTTGGTGCTCATTGGCGATGCCGCTCACACAGCGCACTTCTCTATTGGCTCCGGAACAAAGCTCGCGATGGAAGACGCGATCGCGCTCTCACGAGCCATCGTACAGTCGCCAGATCTTCAGACTTCGCTGCACAATTACCAGGACGAGCGGTCGGTCGATGCGTTGCGGTTGCAAAATGCTTCGCGCAATTCCATGGACTGGTTCGAGAATGTCAAACGATACATTCGTCTCTCGCCTGAACAGTTCGCGTACAGCCTCCTGACACGCAGCCAACGAGTCAGCCACGAAAATCTCCGACTCCGTGATTCCACGTATCTGACAGGCGTTGAGCGCTGGTTCGCTGCAGATGCAGTTGCCCAAACCAATGCGCTCCAGAAGCCGGACAGCGTCAAGGCAGCTCCGCCCATGTTTACACCCTACCGCCTGCGCGATATGACTCTGGCCAATCGCATCGCTGTAGCGCCGATGGACATGTACCGCTCGGTGGACGGCACTCCCGGTGAGTTCCATACCGTTCACATCGGCGCTCGGGCTCTCGGCGGAGCGGGTCTCATATTCACAGAAATGGTCTGTGTTTCGCCGGAAGCACGGATAACCACCGGATGCGCAGGTATGTACGCTGAGGAGCACGTTGAAGCGTGGCGACGCATCGCAGCGTTCGTGCATGCCGAGAGCGATGCAAGAATCTGCCTTCAGCTCGGCCACGCAGGTAGACGCGGCTCGACACGTCTACCGTGGGAAGCAGCCAACGAGTCACTCGCCTCCGGCGGCTGGGAGACCATCGCGCCATCCGCCGTGCCATACACTGAATCCATGCAGGTACCGCGCGAAGCGACGCGTGTGGACATGGATGTTGTTCGCGACCAGTTCGTAAGCGCGGTCAGGCACGCGGTCAAAGCTGAGTTCGACATGATCGAGCTCCACTGTGCCCACGGATATCTACTTTCCAGCTTCATCACGCCTCTGAGCAACCTGCGCACAGATTGCTATGGCGGCGCTCTTGAGAACCGTCTGCGGTTTCCGCTGGAGCTGTTCAGCGCCATGCGCGCCGAGTGGCCGGCGGAGCGCCCGATGTCGGTTCGCATATCGGCGACCGATTGGGTCGAAGGTGGCGTTGATGGGGCCGAATCGGTCGAGATAGCGCGCGCATTCGTGGCCGCGGGAGCGGACATAATTCACGTTTCGACCGGCGAGACGTCCAGCGCCGCGCAGCCGATTTACGGTCGCATGTTCCAGACGCCATACAGCGACCGGATTCGCAACGAGGCTGGAGTACGAACGATTGCCGTGGGCAACATACTTACACCAGACCAGGTGAACGCGATACTCGCCGCCGGTCGCGCTGATCTCTGCGCTATCGGACGACCTCATCTTGCCGACCCGAATTGGACTATTCACGCTGCTGCGGAGCTGGGCTACGCCGACCAGTACTGGACACCGTCCTACCTGCCAGCTCGGCGACAATTGGAACGCGAACTGGAAAAACTGAGGAGCACCAAATGATGGATTCTCAACCGTGCATGCAGGGTGACTCGCTCGCCGGGCAGCACGCGGTAGTCACCGGCGGTGGCCACGGCCTCGGCGCGACGATTGCTTCGGCGCTCGCAAAAGCTGGGGCGGCGGTCACAATCATGGGACGCGATCATACGCGCCTGTCCGAAGCTGCGGCAATATTGGCGGCGGACGGTGCAACTCAAGTGTCTCCCATACCGTGCGACGTGTCCGAACCGGAATCGGTAGCCGCGGCATTCGCGAGAGCAACTGAGCGACTGGGTGCAGTGAACATCCTGGTCAACAACGCCGGGCAAGCTCGTAGTGCGCCGTTCACGGACACTTCGCTTGAGTTGTGGCAGAGCACGATCGACGTCAACTTGACGGGCGCGTTTCTGTGTTCACAGCAAGTCATCGCTCACATGGTAAGCGCGCGCGATGGACGTGTAATCAACGTCGCATCTACCGCAGCCTTGCGTGGTTACTCCACTCTATCGGCGTACTGCGCCTCCAAGCACGGCCTTCTGGGTCTTACTCGTTCGATGGCCGCCGAGTTCGCGCAATTCCAGCTTACCGTGAACGCGGTATGTCCGGGCTATACAGAAGGAGGAATGTCGGATCAGGCGATCAATGCGATCATGCTACTGCGCAATGTGAGTGCCGACGAGGCACTTCAGCGTTTAGTCAGGCACAGTCCATCTGGGCGACTCACGACGCAGGACGAAGTAGCGGGCACGGTTACATGGCTCTGCTCCCGAGACGCAGCGGCAATTACGGGCCAGGCCATTGCGGTCGCCGGCGGGGAGGTAATGTGACGCATTCCGCTGTGCTCGGAGAAGCGCCGAATGAAACCGTCACGAGCAATAATGAACGCTCGGTCCTGCGCGCATGGCTCAGGATGTTGGCGTGCACAAATATCATCGAGGGTCGAGTTCGCGGTGCGCTACGTGAACATTTCAACACTACCCTTCCTCGCTTTGACCTGCTCGCGCAACTGGATGCGTCGTCCGCCGACGCGCCGCGCGGCCTCACGATGAGCGAGCTCTCTCGCCGCTTGATGGTGACAAACGGCAATCTCACCGGGCTAGTGGACCGTCTGGTGCGCGAAGGGCTTGTAGCGCGCGTGGTATCTCCGCCAGATCGCCGCGCGCAGATGGTTTCTCTCACAACCGCAGGCAAGAGCGCGCTGGACGCAATGACTCCGGCTCACGCGGAATGGATCACTGACATGTTCGAGGGCCTCAGCGACGCCGAGCGTGGGCAGTTGTACAGACTGCTCGGGAAACTCAAGCGGTCAACTCAGGCAGCTGGCGAGCGTATATCATGACGGAATCAACACGCGGCGCCGAATTGCACCCAAAGCATTTTGGATGGTCGGTGAGTGATCGAGTCGCGACCATTACACTGAACCGGCCGGAGCGCAAGAACCCGCTTACCTTCGAATCGTACCGCGAGCTTATCAGCACGTTCCGGGCGGTACAGGACGTGGACGATGTGAAGGCGATTGTCCTGACCGGTGCAGGCGGCAACTTTTCGTCTGGCGGCGACGTACACGAGATAATTGGACCGCTTGTGGAGTTGCGCGATGACGAGGGTATCGATGGACTCCTGAGCTTCACGCGCATGACGGGCTCGCTGGTTGCGGCGATGCGCGACTGCCCGCAACCGATCATCGCGGCAATCGACGGAGTTTGCGCTGGGGCTGGCGCCATACTCGCCATGGCCAGCGACTTGAGATATGGGACGCCCGCAAGTCGTGTTGCGTTTCTATTTGTGCGCGTCGGACTGAGTGGGGCAGACATGGGCGCGTGCTCCATTCTTCCGCGGATAGTCGGCGCTGGAAGAGCTGCGGAGCTCCTCTACACGGGACGATTCATGGGGGCTGACGAGGCGGAGCGCTGGGGCTTCTACAATCGAATAGTTGATTCCGCATCATTATTGACCGAAGCGCATGAGATGGCGTTCGTAATTGCTCATGGACCCACGTTCGCTCACGCGCTCACGAAGCGCTGCCTGCACCACGAATGGTCCATGGCTATCGACGACGCCTTGAAGCTCGAGGCGGAGGCGCAGGCGTTGTGCATGCAGACCGAAGACTTCGCGCGGGCGTACCGCGCGTTCGCCGTCAGGGAAACTCCGTCGTTCGAGGGCAATTGATGCCTGATTCAACTTTCCTGCGCTGGCCGTTTTTTGACGATCGCCACCGTGAACTCGCGGCGAGCTTCTCGTCTTGGGCATCCAGCGCGTTCGCGACCGATACGGATGGCGAGCCGCGCGGCCCGGAACTGGATGCGAAATGCAAGCGCCTGGTAAAACACCTTGGTGCCGACGGCTGGCTGGCCCAGGCAGTCACTTCTCCGTACGGTGGCACGTCTGACCGGCTGAGCGTGCGCTCGTTGTGTCTGATGCGCGAAACTCTTGCTTTTCATTCCGGACTGGCAGACTTCGTATTCGCGTTGCAGGCATTAGGTGCCGGACCAATTACACTGTTTGGATCGGACGAGCTGAAGAGGCACTATTTACCAGGAGTGTCGCGCGGCGATTCGATTGCCGCCTTCGCCCTGTCGGAGGCCGATGCGGGTTCCGACGTCGGAGCAATGCAAACTGTCGCCCGTCGTGATGGGAACTCCTACGTCATCGACGGCGGGAAGACCTGGATATCAAATGCAGGGATTGCGGATTTCTACGTTGTGTTTTGCAGATTCCCGGAGGCGGGCGATCGAAGCTATGTCGCCCTCGTCGTTGACGCCTCGTCGCCCGGGCTGTCGGTCCCGGCCCGCGCCGAGATCACTGCCCCTCATCCAATCGGAACGATCGCGTTCAGGAATTGCCGCGTGCCTGCTACGTCCGTGATCGGTATTCCTGGGAAGGGCATGTCGATCGCTCTCGGAACGCTCGACGTATTCAGGTCAACGGTTGCTGCCGCCGCGCTTGGTTTTGCGCGGCGCGCGCTCGCAGAGTCGTTGGCGTATGCATCAAGCCGCCGCGTATCGGGTGGCGTTCTGGCAGACACGCAATTGGCTCAGGCAAAACTCGCGCGGATGGCGACCGACATCGACGCGAGCGCTCTGCTCGTGTACCGCGCCGCATGGACGAGCGACACCGGCGCGCCGCGAGTAAC
>JBDTAZ010000094.1:0-5540 GCA_039924325.1 Gemmatimonadaceae bacterium | reverse complement strand
GCTCGTCGTTCCGGCCGCGCGCGCACACGGGCAGCAGGCCACCATCACCGCTCGCCTGATCGGCTACAAGGCGAAGGCCGCGACGGTCACACTCGCGGGCAACGTCACGCAGGATTTCGCGCTCGAGGTCAATCCGCTCCGTCTTGGCGAAATCGTCGTGACGGGCGCCGGCACGACCAGCTCGATTGAGAAGCTTGGCACGGCGTTGTCGACTGTCGACTCGTCGCTGATCACGAAGTCGCACGAGAGCAACATCGTCGAGGCGCTTGCCGGCAAGACTCCCGGCGTCCAGGTCAACAGCCAGTCGGGTGACCCCGGCGCGTCTTCGTACATTCGCATTCGCGGCATCAAATCGCTTTCGGGCGATGCGCAGCCGCTGTTCGTCGTCGATGGCGTGCCGATCGATAACGGGGTCATGACGGCCGAGGCGGGCACGCAAGGTGTTGCGGCACCGAATCGCGCTGCCGACATCAATCCGAACGATATCGAGACGGTCACGATCCTGAAGGGTGCGGCTGCGGCGGCCATCTATGGCGCTCGTGCATCGGATGGCGTTGTGCTTATCACCACAAAGAGCGGTCACTCCGGTGGCACGCACTATTCGCTGGGCTCGAACTACTCGTTCGACAAGGTCAACAGAAAAATCCCACTGCAGACGGACTACGCGCAGGGCTCCGGTGGAAATACGGCGGCGTGCAGCGGTCCCGGATGTCGCCTCTCGAGCAGTTCCTTTGGCGGCTTCATTGGTGGTACGAACACGCCGACCTACGACCACTTCGGCGAGATCTTCGAAGGCGGTCATAGCTCCGACAACACGCTTTCTGCATCCGGCGGAAATGATAAGACCGTCTTCTACCTCTCGGCTGGTTACACGGATCAGCAAGGCATCATCCTGGGCCCGAACGACAACTACAAGCGGACCACGGTTCGCCTGAAGGCGTCGCACCATCTGTTCGATCGGCTGACCATTGGAGGCAACGTCTCCTACGTCGACGGCAAGGGGCAGTTCCAGCAGAAGGGATCAAACACGTCGGGGCTCATGCTCGGCGCAATGCGGACGACGCCGACGTTCAACAACTTTCCCTTTCTCGATACGGCAACGCTGACGCAGCGGTCCTATCGCTATCCGCAGCCGAAACTCTTCGACAACACCGTCGGGCGTGGATACGACAATCCGTTGTTCTCCATCTTCCAGGATCTGAACACTGCGGAGACCGGTCGTTCGTACGGAAACGTCAACATCAATTATGACGCGACCGACTGGCTGAAGATCGACGAAACGCTCGGTGCGGATTACTACAACAACCAGATCTTGGACGGGATTGCGCAATCCTCCTCGACGTTCCCGTCCGGGGAAGTGTTCCGCACGGATGGCAACAATCTCCAGATCGATCAGAACCTCACGGCCACCCTGAGCCACACATTCAGTCCGAACTTCTCGGGGACGTTTACGGCCGGTCAGAATCTGAACTCCCGTCGCTTCCGCCAGACGAACGTCAACGGACAGTCCCTTGTCGCCGCGTCGCCGTTCAACTTGCAGAACACGACGTCGTGGATTCCATTGGAGTTCAAGTCTCTCGTGCACTCCGAATCGTACTTCGGACAGGCAACGGCAGACATCTACAATCAACTCTTCCTGACGGCCGCGCTGCGAAACGACGGGTTCTCTACCTTTGGTGAGAGCAATCCCCGCGCATGGTATCCGAAAGCGAGTGCTGCATGGACGTTCACCAATCTGCTCGGCAAGACGGATCAGAGTGGTGTGTTCAGCTTCGGCAAGTTGCGCGCTGCGTATGGCGAGACGGGGAAGGAGCCGGATGTGTATTCGACGAATACCGTCCTCGTCCCCGGTGGAGCCTTCGCCTCCGGCTTCGGCGATTTCCTGAATGCCACGCAGCAGGGCAACGGTGGTCTCTTCTCAAGCGGCGCGCTTGGAAATCCGAACATCAAGCCCGAGCGGGAGAAAGAGTTCGAAGCTGGCGCAGATCTCGGCTTCCTCGATCAGAAGGTCGATCTCTCGCTGACTTACTATAAGAACAACTCGGTCGACGTCATTTTGCCGCTGCCGATTCCATTCAGCAGCGGTTTCCTCACGCAGTTGAAGAACGGCGCGAAGTTGAGCAACAAGGGGTACGAGGTCGCAATGAACGTTCGCCCGATTAGTCGGCCGAACTTCTCGTGGGATTTCGGGGTGAATTGGTCGAAGAACCAGACCAAGGTCGTCAGTCTGAGTGGTGCCCAGTTCGTGTCGAACGTTGCGCAGTTCGGCGGCACGTTCGCCGGAGCAACGGGCGCTGCAACACTTGGTGGGGACATTGGTCTCCGTGGCAATGACTTCGTGCGTTGCGGGCGCGGGCTGTCAGTCAACCTCTCGACAGACACGCTTTCTCATGCCATCGATTCGGAATTCTGTAATGGCAAGGCGAAGAACGCACTTTATATCGATGAAAGTGGCTTCCCTGTGCTCGATCCTACGGACCGCGTAATCTCCGATCCCGATCCGCACTGGACGGGCTCGATTCGCACCAGCTTCCACATCAGCAAGTTCCAGATATCTGCGCTCGTCGATCACAAGCAGGGCGGCGATGTGTGGAACGGAACGCGCGGTGCGCTCTACAATTTCGGTACGCACAAGGACACCGATATCCGCGGCCGAGTTCTTACCTTCGGCAAGGACTATCCGTTCCTGACCGGCCCTGTGGTTGGCCCCGGTGCAGGTACGCCGGTTGTGATCGATCAGAATTGGTTCCAAGACCTCGGCAGTGGCTTCAACGGACCGTCGTCGCAGTTCATTGAGGACGGTACCTTCACGAAGCTTCGCGAGATCTCGGTCGCGTACACGTTTGATGGAAAGTGGGTACCAAATCTGATCGGTCTGACCTCTATCGATCTGCGACTGGCGGGACGTAACCTCGCGACGTGGACGAAATACAAGGGTATCGATCCGGAGACGAACCTGGCCGGCGCGGCGTTCGCGACGCAGGGTATCGACTACTTCAACAACCCGCAGACCAGGTCGATCGTTGTTTCGGTCGGTCTGAACCGCTAAGCGAAGGAGAATCCCAAGGTGAAAACGAAACTCAAGGGAGCGATTTGCGCTGCGGCGTTGGTAGTCGTGGCCGCAGGTTGCAACAATTTCCTAAAGGGTGGGGATCTGACGAAGGATCCAAACAACCCGCTGAACGCTACGCCGAGGCAGCTGTTTACATCGGTGCAGTCAAACATGTGGCAATTGCAGACGAGTGATTTTTCGCGGCTAACTACCCTCTGGACGCAGCAACTCGTTGGCGAGGCCCGCCAACAGCTGGGTGTCTACAACTACACCGGCGTCACGGAAGGGACGTTCGATGGACAGTTCGCTTTCATTTACGGTGGTGGCGGAATTCTCGATCTGCGAAAGATCGACTCCAGCGTCACCGTCGTTGGCGACAGCATCTTCCTGGGCATCAGCAAGGTCCTGGAGGCCTGGTACATTGGAACCGCTGCCGACATGTGGGGGGATGTGCCCTACAGCCAGGCCGATTCTTTCTTCAAGTACCCGACGCCTGTGCTGGACCCTCAGCAGACCGTCTACGACACCATCCAGGCGCGGCTCTCGCAAGCGATCGCGGAAATGCAGAGCGGAATCGGCGCGGGTCCGGGCAGTGTGGATCTCGTGTACGGTGGTAAGGCAGCCCTCTGGATCAGGCTGGCGCACACGCTCAAGGCACGCTTCTATTTGCACACGGCCGAAGCGGTTGGCTCCGCAGCCTACGCCAGCGCGCTCTCAGAGGCGCAACTCGGGATCAGCAGCAATGCTGGTGACTACGTGGCCAGCTTCTCAGGCTCCCAGGCTGCCGAAAGTAATCCGTGGTGGCAGTTCGCCGACGCCAACGGCCCGGCCGGTCGCAATGGCGATATCATTGCAACGGGCTCCTTTCTCGAAAATCTCATGCTGCAAACCGGCGATCCGCGCTTTCCTGATTTCTTCAAGCCGGGAAGTCTGGATACGTACGATATTAGTCCGTACCGTCTGAGTCCGACCTACTCGCAACCGTTCGTCACGTACAACGAAAATCTCCTCATTCAGGCGGAGGCGCAGTTCCACGCGGGTGCGACAGGGCCCGCTCTGACTTCGCTGAATCTGGAGCGCGCTGCCTGGAATACTCCAGCGGCGTGGCACCGCGCGTACGTAGTTCCGCCGGTCGGTGCGGTGTCGCTCGGCGCGATCATGAACGAGAAGTACATAGTCGAATTCCAGAATATCGAGGCGTACAACGACTACCTACGTACGTGCTACCCCCAGCTCACGGGCATCGGCGGAGGTAAGATCCCCGCGCGACTGCTCTATCCGCTCGGGGAGGCGCAGACGAATCCGAACATCCCGCCCGTGTCGGCGCAACCACCGCGGAACTGGAATAATCCGAACGCGTGTTCGGGCGGCGGTTGAGCAGGTTGATTGGTAGCTGATTCAGCGCGAGCGAACGACCCGGTGTACCGTGAGGTACACCGGGTCGTTTGTTTTCCTTCTCTCCTCTTGACGCCCCCGCGCGCCAACCCCGTATATTCCCTCATCCACTGATCGAGGAAGTCATGCGCGCTAGGTACCTCGTTCCTGTCCTGTCAGTCTTATGCGCCTGCTATGAGTCCGTACCCGTCGAGCTCTCGCGCGTAACGCCGGGTACGAAGCTTCGCGTTTCGCTCACCGACTTGGGCGCAGACTCCCTGGCGCGCTATCTTGGCCCGGGCGTCGAAACGATCGACGGGAAGCTCATCACTACCACGGATAGCGGAGTCTCCATGTCCGTGACCCAGGTGTCTATGCGGTCCGGGCAGGATCAATTCTGGAAGGGAGAGACCGTCGTGATTCCGCGTAGCGCACTGAGCACAGTTCAGGCGCGCAAGATCAACAAGCCCAAATCGGCGCTTTTGGCCGGCGTTTTCGTGGTCGCCCTCGCGAGCCTCAGGCTAGGCGGAGTTTTCGGCGGCAATGGAGGCTCCAACGGCGGCGGCGGCCCCCCCCCGCCGCGCTAGCGACGACTCTGGTGCGGCTGTCTCGCCGCGCCCACGCGCGAACTAGTAAAAAGCCAGCGCCGCTCGCGTCAGGTTCTGTTCGAGCGTCCACGTGATCTGCATCCCACCTGGCCGTATGCTGATCACCTCACTGTTGATACCACCGGATGTCCCCACTCCGTGTGCCGACAGCTGAAACGTTCCGCGGCTCCGTGTAGTGTTCTTCGGGAGGACGAAGTTCGCGTCCGAGGACGCCGTCACTGTCCCCACGCGCGTCCGTTGGCCATCGTGGATCACGAAGATATCGACATCGCCAAAGTGATGATTCACAACCTGGAGCGTCGAGTCGTTGTCCGCTGCCAGATCGTCGTTGATGCGGTGCCTCCCGCAGCCCGACAGAACGACGACCATCGCGATCGCGGCAAACCACTTAGTCAGCATGCATCCTCCGGAGGTCATTTGTCGTCCCAATCCGACTAATCACGCCCCTGGCCCTCCCTCCGTCAAGCCTTCTTTGCGGGGCCACTGCCCGATCTCGAGGGAGCTCT
>JBDTAZ010000093.1:0-24513 GCA_039924325.1 Gemmatimonadaceae bacterium | reverse complement strand
GTCGCGAAGATCAACGAGCTGGAGGAAGAGCGCTTCCGCCTGACGTTCCGTTCCGGAACCGAGACGTTGGAAAACCCGTTACGCCTGCGGTTCATCCGGCGCGACATAGCCCGGCTCAAGACGGTGCAGAACGAGAGGAAGCAGAAGAATGACTGAGACAACTGATACGACTGAGACAACAGAGACGCGTAACGCGCGCAAGGTGCGCACTGGCAAGGTTGTGAGCGACAAGATGGAAAAGACCGTCGTAGTCGCAATCGAGCGCCGCGTGAAGCACCCTGTATATGGAAAGATGATGACGCGTACCAAGAAGCTCAAAGCGCACGACGAGGAGAACTCGGCGAAGCTTGGCGACACGGTACGGATCATGGAGACGCGCCCGCTGTCCAAGGACAAGCGCTTCCGAGTGGTCGAGATCGTCGAGCGCGCACGCTAACGAGATACTGCGATGATCCAGCAAGAATCAATGGTGAAGGTTGCGGATAACTCCGGCGCGAAACGCGCGCTAGTCATTCGCGTGCTCGGCGGAACAGGCCGACGCTACGCGGGACTTGGCGACGTTGTTATCGTTGCCGTGAAGGACGCCCTTCCAAACGGAACTGTGAAGAAGTCGGATGTTGCGCGCGCAGTGGTTGTGCGCACGGCCAAGGAGACTCGTCGCAAGGACGGCTCCTATATCCGCTTCGATGAAAATGCTGTCGTGATAATCAACGACGCTGGCGAGCCACGCGCGACGCGCGTGTTCGGGCCGGTTGCTCGTGAGATCCGCGACAAGAAATACATGAAGATCGCGTCGTTGGCGCCGGAGGTGTTGTAGCATGCGCAAGCTGACCTACCGCAAGACCGCCAAGGACCGTCTAACTACTGACAGGCATTCGGCGAACGCGACTCGCGTTCGCGTGCACGTCGCGAAGGGAGACACCGTCCGAGTAGTTCGCGGTGATGACAAGGGCAAGGAAGGCACGGTGATCCGTGTTCTCCCCAAGAAGAACCGTGTCGTCGTCAAGGGCGTGAATATCGTAAAGAAGCACCGTCGGGCAACGAGCGCAGAGGACGAGGGCGGAATTCGTGAGATGGAGGCCGCAATGGCCGCATCGAACGTGATGCTCATCGATCCCAAGTCGGGCAAGCCGACACGTGTCAAGTCGCGGACGGACAAGGATGGGACGAAGGAGCGCGTCAGCGTCAAGAGCGGCGACTCGATCCCGATGGCGCCTCGCTAAGGAATAGAAGAAATGGCAAACAAGCAAGACAACAAGAAGGGCGGCGCCAAGGCCGGCAAGGGTGGGGCAAAGGCCGGGAAGTCTCCGGCCAAGTCCACTCCGCCGAAGGCTTCGACCAAGAGCTCGACCAAGGCCGCCGGAGCCCGTGGTGCCGAGCGCAAGCAGCTCATCCCGACCGAGCATGCTGGTGCAGCGCTTCCGGTTCCCGCGCCACGCCTGCGCGAACACTACAAGACGACGGTTCGTCCGCGTCTCACCAAGCAGTTTGGCTTCGGCAACATTCACGAAGTCCCGACAGTCGAGAAGATCGTCATCAACTGTGGTGTGGGTGAGGCGATTCGCAACTCCAAGGTTCTGGACGTTGTTGTGGACGAGCTGGCACTCATAACTGGCCAGCGTCCGGTGCGTCGCAAAGCCAAGAAATCGATCGCCAATTTTGGTCAGCGTGAAGGTCAGGAAATTGGTGCGTCCGTCACGTTGCGCGGTCCGCGCATGTGGGAATTCATGGACAGGCTCGTTACGGTCGCAATTCCACGCATTCGCGACTTTCGTGGACTCAATACGCGCGCGTTCGATGGACGCGGCAACTACACGATGGGCGTCAAGGAGCAGATGATCTTCCCCGAAATCAGCTACGAAATGGTAGACGAGATCCACGGGATGGACATCACGTTCGTCACGACGACCAACAAGGACGATCAGGCGCTTTCACTTCTACGCGAGCTCGGCATGCCGTTCCGCGGCGAAGAGAAGCCCGTAATCGTACACGGTTAACCGAAGCAAACAATGGCCAAGACTTCCAAGATCAAGAAGAACGAGCAGCGTCGGGCGATTGTCGCGAAGTATGCGGCACGTCGTCGGGAGCTGAAGGCAATCATCAAGAACCCGGTATCGACGCCGGATCAGCGCGCAGATGCGTACGCAGCGATCCGCAAGATGCCGCGTGATGCATCTGTGGTTCGCATTCGCAATCGGTGCGACTTCAGCGGTCGTCCGCGCGCATATCTGCGGCAGTTCGGTCTCGCGCGTATCGCGTTCCGCGACATGGCGCTGGCCGGATTCATTCCAGGCGTTCGCAAGGCGAGCTGGTAAGTATTCTGTACGTAGTTGGCGAGTAGTTGGTAAGCAGTTGGTGAAGCAGCTGGTGAAGCAGCTGGTGAAGCAGCAAAGGCTCGGCAATCAGCCGCGTCGCGTACCCAAGCAGCCCCGCACGTCCGGACATCGGATACGACGGGACGAGGAAGATTAGAAAGATGAGTATGACAGATCCAATTGCGGATATGCTGACGCGGATCCGCAACGCGTGCCGGGCGAAGCATCGTCGCGTGGACATGCCAGCTTCCAAGGTGAAGACGCAGATCGCACAGATCCTCAAGGAAAATTCCTACATCCAGGACTATCGCACGCTTGAGACCGAGGAAGGTCGGCAGATCCTTCGCGTAATTCTCAAGTACGCCATCGGCACGGGTCAGCCGGTCATCCGCGATCTGCAGCGTGTTTCCACTCCTGGTCTCCGGCGTTATGTCGGCGTCACGGAGATCCCCCGCGTGCGCAATGGACTGGGCATGGCGATCCTGAGCACGTCCCAGGGTGTTATGTCAGACCGTCAGGCGCGGCAGCATCGCACCGGCGGCGAACTCGTCGCGCTAGTCTGGTAATCGAGCAAAAAATGTCACGTATCGGAAAGAAGCCAGTCCCAGTTCCCGCGAACGTAACGGTGACACTGGAAGGCAACACTGTGAAGGTTAAAGGGCCCAAGGGCGAACTGCAGCGCACGCTTCACTCCGACATGAAAGTGTCGATGGAGAACGGCGAAGTCGTGGTAGCTCGTCCGTCGGATGAGCAGAATCACAAGGCGCTTCACGGCCTGAGTCGCACACTGGTTGCGAACATGGTCGAGGGAGTCTCCACGGGATTCACCAAGACGCTCGAGCTGGTTGGCGTTGGATACAAGGCTGAGGTGCGTCCATACGGACTGCAGCTCGCGCTTGGATTCTCGCACCCGGTCGAGTACAAGTCGCCCAAGGGAATCAAGTTGAGTGCGCCACTGCCTACACAGGTGTTGGTTGAAGGCGCGAACAAGGAAGTTGTCGGACAGGTCGCGGCAGAGATTCGCGGTCTTCGTCCACCCGAGCCCTACAAGGGGAAGGGCGTCAAGTATCAAGGCGAACAGGTTCGCCGCAAGGCCGGTAAGGCTGGGGGCAAGTAAGCGATGAAGAAGCCGCAAACCCGCGAGCAGTACCGCACCCGCCGTCACTTTCGTGTACGCAAGAAAGTGAATGGCACGGCAGAGCGTCCTCGCCTCGTTGTTTTCCGTTCCGAGAAGCACATCTATGCGCAACTCGTTGACGACAACACGAAGCACACGCTGATGACGGTGACGGACAGCGGAATTGAAGGGAAGAAGGTTGAGAAGTCTTTCGAAGTCGGCAAGAAGATTGCGGCGCGCGCGAAGGATGCGGGCGTTAAGAGCGTCGTCTTTGACCGTGGTGGATACTTGTATCACGGCCGCGTGAAAGCGGTGGCCGACGGTGCCCGCGAAGGCGGGTTGGAGTTCTAATGGCTGACGAACAGAACGAAGGAAACGCGCCAGCCTCCGGCGGCGCAAGCAACGCATCTGGAACTGCTTCCGGATCTACTTCCGGAAGTGCGTCCGGCAACGCATCCAGCAGCACGTCGAACAGCGGCGGACCTGGTCGGAGCGCACGCTCTGGCGGTGGTCAGCAGCGCGGGCGTGGTGGCCAGGGCGGCGGTGGACGCGGCGGTCAGGGCGGCGGCGGACGCGGCGGTCCGGGCGGTGGTCAGAACCGCGGCGGCCCGGGCGGCGGTCGTGGACCTGGTGGTGGGCGTGACGGTGCACGCGGTGCTGAGCGCGAAGGCAGCGATCTCATCGAGAACGTTGTTGCGATCAACCGCGTTGCGAAAGTTGTCAAGGGTGGTCGTCGCTTCTCGTTCAATGCTCTTGTCGCCGTCGGCGATGGACAGGGACGAGTCGGTTTCTCGACTGGAAAGGCGAACGAAGTTTCCGAGGCGGTCCGCAAGGCCGTCGAGGCAGCTCGGCGTCACATGGTCGCGGTCCCGATGACGGGCGGCACCATTCCTCACGCGATTGTTGGACAGCATGGCGCCGGAAAGGTGCTCATGAAGCCGGCCGCGCCTGGTGCAGGTGTTATCGCCGGTGGTGCGGTGCGTGCCGTCATGGAATGCGTCGGAATCACGGACATCCTCACCAAGAGCCTTGGCTCGACGAATCCGCACAACATGGTTCTCGCGGCGCTTGACGCGCTGCAGAATCTGACGACAGTGGAACAGATTGCGCGTGAGCGCGGAGTGGAGCAGAGCTCGCTCGGCTACCGCTCGCGTGCCAAGACCAAGGTGGTTGCGTAATGGCCCGTACATTCGTGTGGCACCCAACTCGGGGGCCCAAGACTACAGACAAGCTCCAGCCTGCCGGAAAGGGCAAGGTGGAGATCAAGCAGGTTCGCAGCAAGATCGGGCATTCGTGGCGCATGCGTCGCACGCTCGAGGCGCTCGGACTTCGGCATCCGCATGACGTCGTGATCCACCAGGATTCGCCTTCGTTACGCGGTCAGATAAAGCGCGTGCGTCACCTTGTGACGATCGCGCCCGCAAAGACGGAGGCGTAAGGAAATGGCTAGCAAGATCGGACTGCACAACCTATCGTCAGCACCCGGGTCGTCGCGCAATCGCAAGCGTATCGGACGCGGGCCTGGCTCGGGTACCGGTAAGACGTCGGGCAAGGGTCACAAGGGAATCAAGGCCCGTTCGGGACACCATGGACCGGGCGGCGGCAAGCCTCAGTTCGAGGGCGGCCAGATGCCGCTCACGCGCCGGCTGCCGAAACGCGGTTTCACGCCGCCTTTCCGTGTGGAAAATCAGGTAGTGCGCCTGGCCGACCTGGCCCAGTTCGAGGGCAAGGAGATCACGACCGAGCTGCTGGTCGAAGCGGGGATGATCCACGGCGGCAAGGGGCAGGCGAAGGTGCTCGCCAATGGTGAGATCACGCAGGCTTTGACCGTCCGCGGTCTCAAGGTGAGCAGCGGCGCGCGCGAGAAGATTGTCGCCGCCGGCGGTACCGTCGCGTAAATTTCAGGAGGAGACCGAGGTTCGGGTTTCCATTGTTCAATATGGCGTCGGGGGCGATTGGCTTCTGCCAGTCGCACCGACGTTTCGCGAATCCGGCGCGCTCGCGCTACGGATCCGACTTTTTAGCAGTTTTGGGTGGCCCGGCCACCGTCTGAGGAGATTCTTCTAATGGCGCAGACAAATCCCGCATCGGCCGTCGCGGATATCACGCGGAATACCGAGCTGTGGGATAAGATCAAGTTCACCTTCCTCTGCCTTGTGCTGTACAGGCTTGGTTCGCACATCACGGCGCCAGGAATCGACGTCGTGGCGTTGACCGACTTCTTTGCGAACAAGGGCGGCGGCGGACTACTCGGCCTTTACGATCTGTTCGTGGGCGGCGGACTGTCCCGCGCAACGGTTTTTGCGCTGGGTATCATGCCGTACATCTCGGCGTCCATCTTCATTCAGATCGCAGGCGCAGTGCTGCCGCAGGTCGAGAAGATGCAGAAGGACGAGGAAGGTCGAAAGACGATCAATCAGTGGACGCGCTACATCACGATCGCGCTCGCAGTTGTTCAGGGATGGGGCTTCGCCCTCTTCACGTCTTCGCTTCAGAACGCGGTTATCACGCCGGGCTTTGAGTTCAAGTTGCAGATGGTTCTGTTCCTGACGACGGGCGCAATCTTCGTAATGTGGCTCGGTGAGCAGATTACCGAACGCGGTCTTGGGAACGGCGCTTCGCTCATCATCTTCTTCTCGATCGTCGAGCGGTTCTGGCCGGGCATTCTTGACACGTTCAAGTTCGTAACGACGCAGGCGATCGGGCCGTTCTCGCTGGTACTGCTCGGACTCGTCATGGTCGCAGTAGTTGCTGGAACAATCGCCATCACGATCGCGGCTCGCCGGATCATGATTCAGATTCCGCAGCGCACCATGTCGCGCGGACGGCAGCGAGAGGCGTCGCGCAACTTCATTCCGCTACGCATCAATACCGCCGGCGTCATGCCGATCATCTTTGCTCAGTCGGTGATCGTGATTCCTGGTGCATTCGCGCAGTTCAGCGGCAATCCGTTCATGCAGCGTGTTTCCGAGATGGTTCAGCCCGGTACCTGGCTTTACCTGCTGATCCTGGGCGTGCTCATCATCTTCTTCACGTACTTCTACACTGCAATCATCTTCAATCCGGTTGATATCGCCGAGAATTTGAAGAAACAGGGTGGCTTCATACCGGGCGTCAAGCCGGGTGCGAAAACGGCAGAATATGTGGATTCGGTGATTTCGCGAATCACCTTGCCGGGCGCGTTCTTCCTGACGTTCATTGCATTGCTGCCAATCTTCATCGCCGGTATGATCAACGTTCCGTTCGTCTTCGGCGGAACTTCGCTATTGATCGTCGTAGGTGTCGCGCTCGATACGATGGCGCAGATCAACCAGCACATGTTGTTGCGCAAGTATGACGGGTTCATGAAGAAGGGTCGTGTCCGGTTCAGGGGGCAGAGCTCCTTCGCCGGTTACTGAAGCCCAGGCCGGTCGTGATAATAGTTTTACTCGGACCACCGGGCGCAGGTAAGGGAACTCAAGGCGAGCTGCTTGCAACTCGCCTTGGCATTCCCAAGATCGCTACTGGTGATCTATTCAGGGCGGCAGTGCGCGACGGCACACCGCTCGGAATCGAGGCGAAAAAATACATGGACTGCGGAGACCTGGTCCCCGACTCCGTGATACTCGGCATCCTGCGCGACGCAATGGCCTCACCAGAAGCGGCTGGCGGCGCGATACTCGATGGCGCGGTTCGTACGGTGCCGCAGGCCGAAGGTCTGGCGAAGGTGCTGAAGTCGATCGATCGCAAAGTCGACGCGGTGCTTCTGTTCGACGCAAACCACTCCGAACTGATTCGCCGGTTGAGCTCGCGCACGACGTGTGACATCTGCCAGACACCGTTCAAGGGATTTGACCCGGGCACGTCGTGTCCGCGAAATGATGGCGGACGGTTGATACGCAGAAAGGACGACGAGCCGGAAGCAATTCAGAACCGTCTCAACGTCTACGAAGAACTCACCGCGCCGGTGGTCGCCTGGTATCAGACTCATGATGTTCCCGTCGAGCGTATCGACGCGATCGGAGATGTGACGGACGTTACACTGCGTGCGGCCGAGGCTCTCAAGCACGTTCCACGCGCTGACTGACGCGCAATGCGCGTCGGGAGCAGTAAATGATACAACTCAAGTCGGCACGAGAAATAGAAATCATGGCGCGCGGCGGGCAAATCCTCGCCGGTGCTATTCGTCTTGCCGAAACCGATGTACGCGCCGGAATGACGACGCTCGACGTCGATCGGATGATCGAGGAGTTTATTCGGTCGCACGAGGGGGCGCTTCCTTCGTTCAAGGGACTTTACGGATTTCCCGCCAGCATCTGCGCATCAATCAACGAAGAGATCGTGCACGGTATTCCAAGTGCCAAGCGGACAATTCACGACGGCGACATCATCTCAGTTGATGTCGGGGTTCAGCTCGATGGATATCACACAGACGCCGCAACTACGGTTGCAGTGGGCGAGGTAGGAGCTGAGTCACTGCGTCTGCTGGATGTAACGCGCCGCGCACTGGAAGCAGGTATTGCGGCCGCGCAGCCGGATAATCACATCGGCGACATTGGGGCTGCGGTGCAGGACCTTGTGGAAAGCGCGGGCTTTAACGTGACGCGCGATCTGGTTGGGCACGGAATCGGCACCACGTTCCACGAAGATCCACAGGTGCCCAACTACGGAAAGCCCAAGCGCGGTGTCAAACTGACTGTCGGCCTCACGATTGCGATCGAGCCAATGGTTATGATTGGAAGCCACAGGACCAAGCAGTTATCGGATCAGTGGACTGTCATAACGGCTGACAAGTCACGCGCCGCACACTTTGAGCATACCGTCGCGATTACTGCACAAGGCCCGCGCGTCCTTACGCGTCTGGCGGCGTAGCAGAGCGATCGGCAGGTGAGAGTGTTCCCTCAAGTCCGCGGCTGGAATCACGACAGCGCGGATTCCACCAACTGCGCAACGCGTTCGGCGATCAACGCGGCGCTTGCAGTTCTGGCGATTGCTTCGGCTGCCAGAGCCTGCCCATTGGTTTGATTCTGTAGCGATCGAGCATTGATGCGGACGTTGTACGCAGCGGCCTTGCAGGCAGTGCTCGCAAGTGCAGCGGCGACTCCCGAGTCGGTTATGGCGTGGGCGTTCCCGCGCGTGGCGACAACCTCGCAGAGCCGCGCGACCTCTTCGGTTGCTCGGCATATCTCGAGCGGGATGCGTGTCGCGGCGGGCAACGAATCCCGCATCGCTTCGTCGCGATGGGCTGTGGCGTCGGAAGAATCCCGGGGAAGCTTCTGTGCATCGACGAATCGTGAGTACGCTTCGGCGTCCTGCTTTGCCAGCGACTCGAGGTGCTCGATCAACGCAGCAGCACTGTCGCGGACGAGACGCATCTCGTCTGCCACGGCAGCGTAACGGGGGCGGTCGATCGTCAGCCCTGTGACCATCCGGGCCAGCGCTGCGGCGAGCGCTCCTGCGACTGCGGCGACGCTCCCGCCGCCTGGAGCGGGAGCTGAGCTGGCCACACTGGCGATGAAGCCGGACAGTGAAACGTCCGGGCGTTTTTCAAGAAGAACGCGTTCGAGAACGTGTGAACCGATGGTGTCTCGCAACCGAATCGTTCGGCTGGCGATCTCGAAAGCGCTGCGTTCCGGAATGAGGCCAATGATCTCGCTCCATGTTGGTTCGAGACCGCGTGCTCTAGCTTCGCGTTCGACGGCCGCGTAGGCGATAGCCAAAGAGGTACGCTCGATGTCGACCAGGTTCATCGAGACCTGAGCCTGCCCGTCCACCTCCAGGCCAAGTGCCTTCACTCCAGGCAGTCCGCCGCTCGACTCACGAATTGTGCGCGCTATATCACGTGCCGCTGGTACAGCCGTGGCATCGCCTAGATAGACATTGAATGCAACGAGGAATGGTCGCGCTCCTATTGCTACGGCGCCGGCGGTGGGATGCAGTACGGAGGGCCCGAAGTCAGGTGCACGTGATGCGTCCGCCGCAACGACATCGCGTAGTGCTTCGAACCCCCCACGTCTAACGTCGGCGAGGTTCCGCCTCGAGTTCATCGTTGCTGCGTGCTCGTACAGATATACCGGGATCGCGAGTTCATCGCCAACGCGTCTTCCAACTTCGCGCGCCAGCTCGACGCAGTCCTCCATCGTTGCGCCGTCGAGTGGTATGAACGGAACCACATCAGCCGCGCCGATCCGGGGATGAACGCCTTGATGCAGTGTGAGGTCGATGTTGTCTCGTGCAGCTCGAATTGCCGTCACCGCCGCGTCTGCCATTGTCTCGATTGGGGCGACGAAGGTAATGACTGATCGGTTGTGCGATGCGTCGGATGTCACGTGCAACACCGATACGCCTCGAACCGCGGCAATTTGCTCGCGAATTGCATTCACAGCGATCAGGTGTCGCCCTTCGGAAAAATTGGGCACGCATTCGATGAGTTTCACCTGGTCGGTCCGGCGTCTGCAGTGCGGTCCGCAATGTTGAGCGTGTTCAGCAGCCACGCGTGCATTGCTGGGTTTCCAGCAACGAGTGGAGACGTTTGTACGGTTGCTTTGCCGCCGTCCATGTCAGTGACCAGACCACCAGCTTCTTCCACGATCAGAATCCCAGCCGCGATGTCCCATGGGTGCAGCCGCAATTCCCAGAATGCGTCGAAGCGGCCCGCTGCCAGCCATGCGAGATCTACCGCCGCCGAGCCTGCGCGCCGGATGCCGGCGGTAGCCTCTGCTATTGGAACGAATTGTCGCGCATATCGCTCCGTCGCAGCGTTGGCCCCGAATGGAAATCCAGTGCCAATCAACGCGCGGGAGGGGTCGCTGATTGCGGAGACGTGGATGGGAGCGCCGTTCACGCGGGATCCGTATCCGCGCACCGCGGTGAACATCTCGTCATGCGGGATGTCCAGGACGAGTCCAATCACCGGGCGAGTTTCATAGATGGCGGCGATCGATACGGAGTAGTCAGGAATTCCGTGAAGAAAGTTGGTTGTTCCGTCGAGTGGGTCGACAATAAATGCGAGTCCGTTCGGGAGCGGCACGTCGCGCCACGATTCTTCGCCGAGCACCTGCATGTCGGGAAAGTCATCAGCGAGCGTTGTAGAGAGTTCGTGTTGAATTACAGCCTCCGCGCCCGTGTCCACCTCCGTGACGAAATCGGCGTGCCCCTTGGACTCCCACGTGAGGCTCCCGCGGCGTGAAGCGCCAGATCGAATGACTTCTTCCGCCACCCGCGCCGCGGAGGTCATGGCATCCAGGATACGTGCAACCATGTGGCGATCGAATGGAAGGACTGTATTCGTCATGGTAGCGGCTCGTATATTTCGCACATGGCACGTGTATTCAGCGGCATTCAACCCTCGGGTGAGCTGCACATCGGAAACTACCTGGGCGCGATCCGAAACTGGGTCCAGCTTCAGGACAAGCACGAGTCGTTCTTCTCGGTTGTAGACTATCACGCGATCACCGGGTCCTACGAACCGGCCGACCTGCGTCGGCGAACGCGAGACATGGCGGTGTCGCTCCTGGCCTCCGGCATCGACCCGGAGAAATGCACCCTCTTTGTACAGTCAACGGTATCCGAACATACCGAGCTCGCGTGGATTTTCAACACTGTAGCGCCCCTTGGCGAGCTTGAGCGGCAGACCCAATTCAAGGACAAGTCCAGCCGGCAGGAGAGCATCCTCGCTGGCCTGCTCAACTATCCGGTTCTGCAGGCCGCTGATATCGCGTTGTATCTATCTGATCTGATACCGGTGGGAGAGGATCAAGTTCAGCACCTGGAACTTGCGCGCGAGATAGTTCGGCGCTGGAACGCAAAGTTCAACGTGGACTATTTCGTCGAGCCCCAGCCGTTTCTCACGCCAACGCGTCGCATCATGGGCCTGGACGGCCAGGCGAAGATGTCCAAATCACTGGGTAACACGATTGGGCTTCTGGACGAACCTGATATGGTGTGGGACAAGCTGAGACCTGCCGTGACTGATCCGGCGCGTGTCAAGAAGTCCGATCCCGGTACTCCCGAGATCTGCAATATTTTTCAGATTCACAAGGCGTTCAGTACTCCAGACACAGTCGAACACGTCGCTCAACAGTGCCGTACCGCGGGCTGGGGCTGCATCGACTGCAAGCGAGTTCTCCAGACTTCCATGGAAGCCGAATTGGCCCCCATCCGTGCGCGCGCGAAGGAACTGCGCGCGGCGCCAGAAATCGTAGACGATGCGTTGGCAACAGGCACACGCCAGGCAAGGAAGGTCGCCAGCGCGACGCTGAACGAGGCAAAACAGATAATGGGTCTCAGATAGCGAGTGGGCGCTCAAGAGCCGCACGCGTTGCTGGCTCGGTTGGGCGCAGTCGCCAGGCCCGCTGGCTCGGCGACTGAAGCGGCCGCGAGGAGTTACTGCTCGCAGGTTCTGAGCGCCGCGGGTTTCGAGGTCTCCGAGCGCGCGTTCTCATACTCGGCATTCCCGGGTTTGTGGGGCACTCCTCTGATTGGAGTAGCGCTCTTGCTGACCGCAGTGGTGACGTCGTTCTCGTTGATGCATTCATCTGCTGCCGAGGGTCCGGCGGTGCGCGCGCTCGTGATCGTAGCCATTCTCTCTGTCTGCGGTTGGTGGCTGAGCCGCTTCGGAACCCGCTATATGCCGCTGATGCACCGCAGAGGGGTGAATCTCGAGGCGCACCGAGGTGTGCCTGCTGTCTGGCTGGTCGCGCATCTCGACAGCAAGAGTCAATCGGTTTCTTTGCTGACGCGTGCTGGAGCTGCAGTGGCGGTTGTGGGCTTCTGGGTGGCCGTGGCCATTGCACTCGTTGTATCCAGCGTGGTGCACGTACCTGTCACTCTTATCGCTGTCCTGATCATATGCGCCGGGATCGCGGCGGTGCCGCTCGCACTCGCCCGAACGGGCAGCAATGGATCCGGCGCGCTGGACAATGCGAGCGGCGTCGCCTCTATTATTGTCGCTGCCCAGCGAATGCGTGCGGAAACGCCACTCGGGCTCGTCATCACTTCCGCAGAGGAGCTAGGCCTCGCGGGGGCGCGCGCGTGGGTGGAGGGGAAACCCAGTAGTGTGGCGATCAATTGCGACGGGGTCGACGACATGGGTGAACTGACGCTTACAGCTTCCGGGCGGGGTGAGGAGATAGCGAGGAGTTTGGCCCGCTCATCGATTATTGGACCAAAAGTCCGGATTCGCAAGAATCTCCCTGGAGTACTTCTGGATTCGACGGCATTTTCGGATAGTGGCTGGGCGGCATGTACCGTCAGCCAGGGGAGGCTGAAATCTCTGGCGCGGATTCATACGAGACGTGATCGTCTGGACGAGTGCTCAGGTTCGGGGGTGGAGCGCGCGGGTGAACTCATTGCGACGATTGCGGGTGCAATCATTGCAGAGGGAAATGGGTTCGCACCTATGGATGGGGGTTCTGTAAGCTCATGAAACAGGGACGGTTGAGTGATGATCGGATGAGCGCGCTTGACGCGTCGCTCCCCGATTCGGATGCAAGTGGCGAGAACGCGGATGATTCCTCCGCCTCGGCATCCCAGGGAGGAAAATACGTATACTGCATCATTCGCCACCAAGCCCTGCGGGAATTCGGCGATATAGGGATTGGGGGCGGATCGCGCGTCTATACCGTTGGCCACGAGGAACTGGCCGCGGTTGTAAGCGACACGCCAATCGTCATCTATGATCCAACACGTGAAAACGTCCTCGCGCACGAGTTTGTGAACGAGACGGTCATGCGCGAGTTCACGGTCATTCCGATGTCGTTCGGAACGGTGTTCCGGTCAGAAGAAGACGTCGGCCAACTGTTGCGCTCCACGTATGAGGCATTCACCGACGTACTCGAGAAGATGAAGGACAAGATCGAGTTCGGCGTGCAGATCCGATGGGATCGTGACAGAGTAATCGAAAGCATCGAGCAGGATAACGACGCGATTCACAAGTTGAAGGAAGAGATTACTCGGAACGCTGCTTCTTCGACATACTTTGCGCGAATGCAGTTGGGGCGCCTGATTGAAGGAGCGCTCGAGGAAAGTGCCGGACGTTACGTGGCGACAGTCCATGAAGAACTCAAGCGCGTTTCAGTCGCGAGCCGCAGCAACAAGGTCATTGGCGACAGGATGATCATGAACGCAGCGTTTCTCGTCAACAGGTCTGCGGAGAAGTCTTTCGATGATACTGTGAAGGAACTCAGCCGTCGTTACGAGTCGTTGCTTGTATTCAAGTACACTGGACCATGGCCACCGTACAACTTCGTGAATATCAAGCTAAAGTTGGAGAAGGCAGACTAACGTGGGGCTTCTCTCGTCCATTCTACTCGCGCCATTCACAGGTCCCTGGGATGGCACCATGTGGACGCTGGACAAGGTTCGCCGTGCGGTCGAGGAAGAACTGACGGACGATACCGAGGTAAAGGAAGATCTCATGCGCCTCCAGCTGGAACTCGAAGGCGGCGACATCGACGACGACGAATATCTGGTCCGCGAAGCCGCGATAATGGAACGACTCCGCGAAGTTCGTAGATGGCGCGAGCAACTCGGTATGTCAATCGGCGGCGGACCCGTACGCGTGTCCCGCGATGACGAGGAGCGTTGAGCGCGACTGTCGAGTATGTCTACTGTGTAATCCCCGCCACGCTCCGAATCGAAGAGTTTCCGGCGGGGATCGATAGTTCTGCTATGCGGACTGTTTCCGCCGGCGAGGTCGCGGCTCTGACATGCTCACTGGATGGGCCGGCTTACGATAGTGATATTAT
Organism: Gemmatimonadaceae bacterium; assembly: GCA_039924325.1. GTDB lineage: Bacteria > Gemmatimonadota > Gemmatimonadetes > Gemmatimonadales > Gemmatimonadaceae > Fen-1247. Next base: position 10,354 of record JBDTAZ010000093.1, on the reverse strand, counting down.
TGCGCAGAAAGTTGGCGATCCGGAGTGGCTCGCTCCGCGCGCAGTTGCCCACGATGCTGTCGTTACGTGGGCCGCCGACAGAGGGTCCGTTGTGCCACTTCCGATGTGGGTGATGTTCGCGGACGATTCGGGAGTATCTCGCATGCTGGTCGATCGCGAGTCAGAATTCCTGGACGCTCTGGCCCGCGTGAAGGGTGCGAGAGAATTTTGCGTTCGAATCGCCGCGGACCGCGCTGCTCTCGCCGCAGCTGGCGAACGGATGGACACGAACCTCTCAGCCCTCGAGCAGCAGGCCAGCCTTGCCGCGCCGGGCGAGGCCTACCTTCTTGGCCGGAAGCTGGCGGAGGCCCGGAAGTCTGCAACTCGGAACGCAGCTGTACGAATTGCGGAAGAGTCTCATCATGCGCTGTCTCGAGAGTCGCGCTTGGACGTCGCGCGGACGACTCCCGCATCGAGCGAGCAGGGCGTCATACTGGATGGCGCGTATCTCGTCGCGGATGAGAATTATGACCAGTTCAGGACAGTTCTGACCGAGCTGATGCGGACGTTCGAACCGGCCGGAGTTCACTTCGATTTTACCGGCCCATGGCCGCCCTACCATTTTGTTCGTGAAAGCTGACGACGCGGCCAACGCCGCCCAGACGCCGTTCGAAGAGTTGCAGATTGGGCCAGTGTCAGGGATACTCGGTGACGAACCGCTGGATCTAAGCGAATTGCTCAACACCGTCCTGGATCGCGGGGCGGTTGTGCACGGCGAGGTCACGATCGCTGTGGCCGACGTGGATCTCATCAAACTCAACATCGGGCTGCTTTTACAGGCGGTAGCGACCGCCGAGCGGCGCATGCCGCGCGACACGCCTGCAGCGCAGCGAGGCTCCCTAGCCGGCGCTGTGGGAGCCCTACCCAATCGGGGTTCTCCGATTTTCGAGGCACCGAGCGGGGAAACACGGGCTCCTGCGACAAGACCGCCACTAACCAGACCGCCGTCAACCTCGACCAGTCGTGCTGAGGAGGTTCCCGGCAGCCTCGAAGAGTCGTTGAACGCTGTGGCGCGGGGATTGCCCGAGCGGATCAATGCCGACGAGGCCGGTCCCGAAACTGGGCTCGCGCGGCTGGTCCTCACCCTGATAGAGGTGCTCCGCAAGGTGTTGGAACACCAGGCTATTCGCCGAATGGAGGGCGGCCGCCTCTCTGGTGACGAAGTTGAGCGGTTGGGACTGGCTCTTGCTAAGTTGAATGACCGGATGGGAGAGCTCAAGCGAGTTTTCGGCCTGCCGGAGGAAGATTTGCAGATTGACCTTGGCCCATTGGGTCGCCTGAAATGAGGTTGTCACGTGCCTGAACTCGCTTCTCCGTCGCGTAGCACTGGTCTCGTCGAAATCCTCGATCGGGTTCTCGACAAGGGGTTGGTGATAGCGGGCGATATCAAGATCAACCTTGCAAACGTTGAACTGCTGACCATACAGATTCGCCTGCTCGTCTGTTCGATTGACAAGGCTGAACAGATTGGGATGAATTGGTGGCGGCACGACCCTCGGCTGACGAGCCAGGCGGGGCAGCAAGCAGTAGACAGTGGTCTGAACGAGCGACTCGATCGCATCGAGCGACAGCTGGCCAAGCTGTCTTCATCTGACTAGGAGGAGTCATGGCCGTTGAGCGGTCACCGAGCGGAAGCTCACTCATTGACATTCTGGACCGGGTACTCGACAAGGGTATTGTCATCGACGCGTGGGTACGCGTGTCGCTGGTCGGCATCGACCTTGTTACAGTCGAAGCACGAATCGTTGTCGCATCGATTGAGACCTATCTCAAGTATTCCGAAGCCGTTGGAATTACGCAGCCCATGTCGCGTCCGCGCGAACTGGCCGCGGCCGACGAACTCGAGCGCGTTCAGTTAGAGAACGCGGAGCTCCGACGTCGTCTTGACCAGCTCAGCGCGTGATCAGTCGGGGGTAGATTTCAGCTCCAGCGATTCAGCTGAGTGGCTTGAATCTCTGCTCGGCGCGTTAGCGTCTGCAGCTGATTTTAAATCGGCGTGCGGACTGCTGCTCGCTCGCTGCTGCAATGCGCTCAACACGAAGCGCGGCTACGTGATGCTGCTAGACTTTCACTCGGGACAGCTCGTGCCCGTGGTGCATCTAGGATTTGACGATCGTGAGCGCCCAACGGCCCGGATGATCGACGATCTGGGAGATCCGTTCGTCGTGTCTGCGCTCGGGATGCAGGTTGTCACATGCAAACATGGTCCGGCGCGCTCTGGTGTATCGCGCGCCAACAGTCTCTCCGCGATACCGTTTCCTCAGCCACGGCTGAGCTCTGCACCGCGGTTCCTCGATGATGACAGCATAGGTCGTCGACTCATATCGCCATGTGCAATCAAACCAACCGTCGCGGGTGACGCCTGGCGCGATTCAGCGGCCTTGGCTTCGTCATCGCCGTTTGGCGTGATCGTTCTCGAGACCGAGCCCGCTTTACCGAGAATAGATGCGCTTGCGACCGCGGTGCGGTTGTCGGGACCGATCCTCTCGCAACTGAACGCCGCAGATTCCCACAGAGCTCGTGCTGACGAACTGGCGGAACAGCGGAGCGTACTCACTTCGATCGTGAACTCGCTGCCGGATCCAATCGTGATCATTAACGGTGACCGGCAGATTGTCGTGCAGAACCAGCGGGCGGAGCATCTGCTGACGATGCGAGAGATGGATTCGGAAGGTCGTCGCCGCGCCGTTGAGATAAACAACCTGCTCCTGACTTCGCATCTCTCCAAGGAAGCGCCATCGTCCGAGAAACGCCCAGTTGGCGATTCCCGCGAACTGAATATGGTAGATCCGGACGATGGTACGGATCTGCTCTTCGAGATTCTTTCACAACCTCTCGACGAAGGCAACGACGCGACGGTGTCGGTGTTGCGGGATGTAACCGACCTGCGTCGTGCGGCTGGCGAGTTGGAATTGCAGGTGCAGCGCGTCCGCCTTGCAGAGTACGAGGCGAAGCGTGAGAGTGATCGACTCAATCTGATCCTCACGAATGTCGCAGATCCTATCCTCGTAACCGATGATCGTTCCAATATCATCCTCATGAATCGACAAGCTGAGCTGCTCTTCGGTTCGGCGACTTCTGACATAGGCTACGCGACAGGGAACAGATCCGCGGCTGTTCGCGCGAATGACACCAAGTTCACAACGTTCATCTCCAATTTCAGCCTGAGTCCCGAAGGCGCGCGTCGCGAGGGTATGGAACTGGTTCGCCCTGGCGATGAGCCGGCGACGATTCCAATGGAAGTACTCGCAGGAAAAATTCTTGACCGTCGCGGTGAGCCGCTCGCCATCGTGTCCGTGTTGCATGATCTTACCGAGCAGGCGGAAAACGCGAGACTTTACACGGAGCTCAAGAACTTCAGCAGTGAACTCGAGGATCGCGTACGTGCAGCAACAGCAGATCTCGGTGAGCAGAACGTTCGACTGCAGTGGCAGTCGCGTGAACTCGAGAAGGCGAACCGACTCAAATCGGAATTTCTCGCCAGCATGTCGCATGAGCTGCGTACGCCAATCAACGCGTTGATCGGCTACACTGCGCTGATGCTGGATCGCATTTACGGCGACCTCAACGATCGCCAGGAAGAAGGACTCACACGCATCCGCGCAGCCGCGCAGCACTTGCTTGCGCTGATCAATGACATTCTCGATCTCGCAAAAATTGAAGCTGGTCGGATGCCTCTTCACCTCGAAGCAACTGTGCTTCAGGAGGTGATGCGTGAGGCTTCGGTGCAGATCGATCCGCTCGTCAAGAAGAAAGGTCTGACGTACCGTTGGGTGGCGCCACAGGACCCGCTCCAGATGACTACAGATCGGACTAAGGTCAAGCAGATCATGCTGAACCTGCTGTCCAATGCCGTGAAATTCACGCATTCAGGCCGCATTACTCTTTCGGCCACGGTCGAAGGGGACTTGGTCAGGCTGGACGTCATCGATACCGGTATTGGGATCAGGAAGGAAGACCTGGCAGCCATATGGGACGACTTTCGCCAGGTGGACCAGTCGCGCACACGCGAGTTTGGGGGCACCGGCCTGGGGTTGAGCATCACTCGCAAGCTTTCCGGTGCCCTGGGCGGCCGAGTCCTGCTCACAAGCGAGTACGGAAGCGGCTCGACTTTCACTGTTTTTCTCCCATTGGCGAGCGCAGCTCGTAAGGAGAGGGAGGGATGACATTCGGAGCCATCGCTTATCCCGCGCCGCTCACGTTGACAGCCGGCTCCCGGGACGTAGATTAACAACACGCCCCGCCGCGCCTGACGGGGCGTTTTTGTGTTTAAGGGGTTGCCATGTTTGATGAGAAGACGCGCACCGTAGTCGTCGTCGGTGCACAATGGGGAGATGAGGGTAAGGGCAAGCTCGTCGACGTGCTCTCGGAGCGCGCCGACTGGGTTGTCAGATACCAGGGCGGCGCAAACGCCGGCCACACCGTTGACCTGGGCCACAACTCGTTTGTGTTGCACCAGATTCCGAGCGGGATCCTGCACAACGGCGTACGCTGTGCGATAGGAAACGGTGTCGTGCTCGATCCGGAAACGCTATTTACCGAGATCGACGAGCTGGTCTCGGATGGTGTTGACGTCGAAGGTCGACTCTATGTGAGCGAGCGCGCGCATCTCGTTTTGCCGTATCACAAGCTTGTCGACTCGAACAGCGCTGCAAGCCGCGCCATCGGTACGACTGGTCGGGGCATCGGTCCGGCATACGAAGACAAGATTGCCCGCCGCGGTGTTCGCGTCCTCGATCTGCGCCACCCTGACACCTTGCGTCCCATTCTTGAGGCCGCCGTCGCGCACGCGAACGCCCAGCTAGCAGCGTGGGGCATCGCCGAACGTGCGTCCGTTGACGACACGATGGCATTGCTGGCGCGGCTCGCGACACGGTTACTCTCCCTGGCGGAGGATGTCGGCCTCGCCATTCATCGCGCGCAGAAGAGCAATGCAGCCGTCCTTCTTGAAGGAGCGCAGGGCTCGTTACTCGATGTCGATCACGGCACATACCCGTTCGTTACGTCAAGCACAACAACGTCCGGTGGCGCGGCTGTCGGTGTAGGCATTTCCCCGCGTTCACTGGACCGTTGTCTCGGCGTCGTCAAGGCCTATACGACGCGGGTCGGGCAGGGGCCTCTCCCAACAGAACTGGCGGAGCCCCTGCAGTCGCAAATGCGCAAGCTGGGGAATGAGTTTGGCGCCACGACAGGGCGTCCGCGTCGGTGCGGCTGGTTCGACGGCGTCGTCGTGCGCTACGCGGCGAGAATCAACGGCCTTACCGATCTTGCAGTCACAAAACTGGATGTTCTCGACACGCTTGACGAGATCAAGTTGTGCACTGCATATCGTGTTGGATCGGATGTCTACACGGAATTTCCCGGCGACCTTACAATGCTGGAACATGCCGAGCCCGTTTACGAAACTTTCGCAGGCTGGCGGATGTCGACCAGCGAGGCGAGAACACTCGACGATCTGCCGTCAGCGGCAAGAGCGTACCTCGATCGAATCGAGGCGCTCGTCGAAGCGCCAATCACATACGTCAGCGTCGGAACCAGGCGCGACCAAATCATTGGACTGTAAGGAATGAATCAGCCGGACGTGATGGATAAGCTCGTCTCGTTGTGCAAGCGCCGAGGCTACATCTTCCAGTCATCCGAGATCTACGGCGGCACGGGCTCCGTCTGGGACTACGGTCCGCTCGGCGTCGAACTGAAGAAGAACGTCAAGGATCGCTGGTGGAACGCGATGGTTCGCTCGCGCGATGATGTCGAGGGGCTTGATGCAGCGATACTGATGAATCCGCGTGTTTGGGAAGCGAGTGGTCACGTGGCGGGCTTCGTCGATCCGCTTGTCGACTGCAAGACCTGCAAGGGTCGCTTCCGCGCGGACAAGCTCGAAGACGCGCACTGTCTGCGGAAGCCGAGCAAGCAGCCAGGCGAATTTTCGGAGTGCGAACTGACCGAACCTCGTCAGTTCAATCTGATGTTCAAGACCTTCATGGGCGCCGTCGAGGAGACTGCGGCGACGATTTACCTGAGACCAGAAACCGCTCAGGGAATCTTCGTGAATTTCCTGAACGTGCAGCAGTCAATGCGCCAGAAGATTCCATTCGGTATCGCCCAAATCGGAAAGGCATTTCGCAACGAAATCACCCCTGGAAACTTCATCTTCAGGACGCGTGAGTTCGAGCAGATGGAGATGCAGTTCTTCGTCGATCCCGACAAGTCGTCGGAATGGTTTGACTACTGGAAGAGCGAGAGAATGGCGTGGCATCTCGCGCTGGGTCTTGCGGAGTCGCGACTGCGTTTTCATCAGCACAGTCCGGCGGAGCTGGCGCACTACGCAAAGGGCGCATTCGATGTGGAATTCGACTTTGGCGGCACGCTCGGATTCCAGGAAATCGAGGGAGTCCATAACCGCGGCGATTTCGATCTCAAGCAGCACACCGAATCCTCCGGTAGAAAGCTGGAATACTTCGATCAGGCGAACAATCGTCGGTACATACCATGGGTCGTTGAGACGTCGGTCGGTGCTGATCGCGTGACGCTCGCCATCCTTGCGAACGCCTATCGCGAGGAAAGTGTTCCCGGCGAGGACGAAGGTCGCGTAGTACTCGGGCTCGATCCAGCCCTGGCTCCGGTGAAGGCCGCGGTCTTCCCGCTCACGAAGAAGGAGGGACAACCGGAAATGGCACACGCCATCGCGAATGGTCTGCGCAAGGAATTTCCGGTCGACTACGACGAATCTGGAAGCATCGGGAAACGATATCGCCGGCAGGACGAAGTCGGCACACCGTTCTGTATCACCGTCGACAGCGAATCCGGCTCGGACAACGCAGTAACTGTCCGCGATCGTGATACGCTTGCGCAGGATCGCGTAAGCGCGAGCGACGTTGCCCGGTATCTTCGCGATAAGCTCGCGCGATGATTCTTGAACGTCTCAGGGAGCGTGCGCAAGCATTCACCCAGGACGTGTCGAGGGAAGGTTATCTGGCGTACTCCGGGCTCAAGCACGAGCCGGCGCTGCAGGCGATATACGCCAGGTATGCTGACGTCTTTACCGATGAAACACTCGCGGGATGCCTCGAGCGATTCGTAGGTGCCGACCCGCCATCGGAAGATGCGCGCGCAGCGCGCATGATGCTCGAGTGGCAGATCGAATCGCGGATTGGTCGCCAACTTGCGCATCTGGACGAGAAAGAAGTCGCGCTGGAGAGCGACGCGGTCATCCAGATCGCAGACGGGCGAGTGATTCCGTACCAGAGAGCGGTAATCGAGATTGCCAACAGTGCAGACCCACGCGAACGCGCCGCGATTGATGCTGCGCGCGCGAAGGCGGTCACTGAAAAGTTCGCGCCCCTGCGGCTTGAGCGGCTCCAGCGCGAAGTTGAGATCGTTGACGGGATGGGAGTCGCCAACGGCTACAACGCAACTTTCGAAAAGGTCAGTGGCATCTCCCTGACGCAGCTCTCTGATGAGTGCCGCGCGTTCATTCGCGACACCGACGCAATGTGGACTTCCGTGCTTGCGGAACGGCTAAAGGCGTTCGGGATGTCGCCCGGGGAGGTGACTCGCGCGGATTCGCTAGCGTTATTTCGCTTAAGCCAGTTCGACGACGCATTCGCGGAATCCGCGATGGAAGGTGCTATCCGCCGGAACTGCTCCGACATGGGGCTGGATGCGACCGCCGATGGACGCATAACGTTTGACATAGGCGACCGGCCGGGAAAGCGGACACGCGCTTTCTGCGCACCTGTACGTGTACCGGAAGAAGTGTACCTCGTGCTTCGTCCGCACGGTGGACAGTCGGACTACCGCACCTTCCTCCACGAACTCGGACACGCGCTGCATTTCGGGAACGCGCGACCCGACTACCCATTCGAGTATCGCTGGCTGGGCGACAACTCGGTGACGGAGGGCTACGCCATGCTCTTTGATCATCGGATGCTCCAGCGCGAGTGGTTGTTGCGGTACACTGGGCTCGATCGCAAGCGGACCAGTTTATTTCTGCGCATGTCCGCCTTCGAGGAGCTTCACTTTGTGCGCCGATATTGTGCGAAGCTTCTGTACGAGATCGAGGTATATGGCGGCGACGCGAACTGGAGTTCATTGCCTGACACCTACGTGGAAATCCTCGCCGGCGCAACAGGTTTTCGGTATCGTAACGCCGATGCATTCATGGATCTCGATAATCGCTTTTACTCGACGCGGTACCTTCGGGCGTGGCAGCTCCAGGCGCTCCTTGAAGACGGTCTCGTGAACCGCTTCAATGAAGACTGGTGGCGAAATCCGGCGGCAGGCCCGTGGATCGCCAACGAATTGTTCGCCGAGGGCCAGCGTGAGTCAGCCAACGAGGTCGCCAGGCGCGTCTCCGACGCGGACCTCTCGTTCGAGCCGGTCCTTCGCAGGATAGAGACGCTCCTCGAGTCGTGAGCACCGCCTCGCGCGACTGGCAGTTGCCGGGCGTGGTCGGTTAGATTTCGACCATGGCGCAGACAGATAGAACACTTCAGGAGACGACAACTTCGCTATCCCCGGCGGATGTGCTTGTCGCGGCAAAAGCCTTCTTCGCTCGGCGAAATTCCATCTATACGGCGTTCCCCGACAAGGAAGGACCGACGTTCGTATCTCTCCGTGGCATGGGGGGGGAGGAAGTTGTCATCGGAGTCCTGGTTCGCGACGGCATTACAGTCGTGTCCGGCTCCACTTACATGTTCGACCAGCAGGTAGCACGATTCCTCTCCATGCTTCCTCCAGTCAGCGAGGCAACTCTTGGTGCGCCGCCGGCTCAGTTGCCGGAATCGTCCGAGGTGCCGGCGTGAGCGCGCGATTCGCTAACTCGCTGCGCGCCAGACCTGGCGTGATTACGATAGGAGCGGCATCGAGCGGCTCGGTCGTGAAATTCCGAGTCGAAGTTCCATCGGTATGGGATGTGGTGCGAGTCGACGCAAGCTCGACAGATTCGATACGTACCGCGAAGGTTTATGCGCTCAACGCGCTAGTTCCCGACGCGTTGTTTCCGGATGAGTATTCAGTGAAACTGAACGGGGCAGAGATTTTCGACGAGTCGGTGTCGCTTGTGACGGCCGGCGTAGTTGATGGCTCAACGCTTCTGGTTGCGCACCGGAGACGGCGTCCGGTCCGGTAGCGGCTCGACTGCGATACCGCTGGCGGGAGCAGTCACTCAACCGTCGCGCTTAGCTTAGACAGTGCATCGCACCGCATTCATCGCGCATTCGGATTGCGGGCGACACGACACCGGTTGGGGACATCCGGAGCATGTCGGCCGCCTCGTCGCGATCATGCGCGCGCTCCGGAACGACTACGAGCTGTTCCAGCAGCTCGAGCATATCGAAGGACGCCATGCGACCGTCGATGAACTCGCGCTGGTTCACGATCTTTCGTATATCGATTCCGTTCGCAACATATGTGCGACGGGAGGCGGTCGTCTGGACGTCGATACCGTTGCGAGTGAAGGCTCGTGGGACGCCGCCACTGCAGCAGCAGGCTGTGTCCTGGACGCCGTGGACTGCGCACTCGACGACCGGGCAACGCGGAGCTTCTGCGGCGTCCGCCCGCCGGGACATCACGCACTCCGAGATCGCGCGATGGGTTTCTGCATATTCGGGAACGTTGCCTTGGGCGCGGCGTATGCCCGCGCCGTCCACGGCCTGGACCGCGTGCTCGTTGTGGACTGGGATGTTCATCACGGAAATGGCACCCAGGCACTCGTCCAGGACGATCCCGGCGTCCGATTTCTTTCGATGCACCAGTGGCCGTTTTATCCCGGAACAGGCTCGGCTATGGATCGGGGTCCGCACAATAACGTTCGAAACGTGCCGATGGCTGCCGGCCTCGAGCGCGGCCAATACGTCGGCGCGTTCGAACGTGCGTTCGAAGATGTAACGGCGGATTTTGACCCCCAACTTGTGCTGGTGTCAGCGGGATTCGACTGTCTGGCGGGAGACGCGATCGGCGGATTCACGCTTGAGATGGAAGATGTGGACACACTTACGCGGCTCGTTGCAGGATTTGCCGATGGCGTATGTGGCGGGCGAGTAGTCAGCGTGCTTGAGGGCGGGTATACGCCCGCTCGGCTTGCGCAGGCAGTTGTGGTGCACCTCCGTGCACTCGCAGGGCTGCCTGCAGCCGGATAGCTTTCGGGTAATGGCGGAAGCGAATCGTACCAGACCCGCGCCTGCCGTGTTACGGCTGGTGCAGATGGCGATTATCGATCGCTGGCGAGCTACGGGAGAGGATCTCTACCGAGAGGTCGCCCGACTTGCCGACATCGAGAATGGCCAGGAAATCGTGGTTGCCGGTTGCGGCAGGG